>JAISML010000114.1 GCA_031276775.1 Eubacteriales Family XIII. Incertae Sedis bacterium
TCCGCCTGCCCCGTCAGATAATTTTCCAAAAGCGCCTGGGTGCTCTTCATCTTCTTTTCCGCATTGGGCGCTTCTATGATCGTTTCGCTGATCTCCGCCCCGGACTTCACGCCCAAACCGAATTGTTTCGCATATTCCATGATCTTGTCGATGCTGATATTGTCCGCATATCCGAGATCCGCCCCGCCTTTCGCCCAATCCCTGCCGCTGGCCGCGTCAAAAAAGTAGAAATTGCAGGATTTCTCCATGGCGGTGAACAGATTGATGGTGCCGTGGCTGCCCATGCAACTGTATACGTGATCGCCCAAAGTGACATACTTGGCGTCGTACAGCAAGCGGTTGGACGTCAAACCGGATTCGAGCGCGGCGATGGCCGTCATGGGCTTGAACGTGGAACCCGGTTGAACCGCAGTTCTGGCCGCCACATTGTAAAGAGGCCGGGGCGACAGAGGATCTCTCGGATTGGTACCCTGCAACGACGCCCAATCCGCCCTGCCGATCCCCTCCGCAAACAGGTTGGGGTCGAAATCGGGGTAACTGGCAATGGCCAAAGGCTCGCCCGTCTTCACGTCCAACATGACGACCCCGCCGATCTCCGCCGTTCTTGCGGAAGGGGAGAACTTGTACGTCCCGTATTTGCTTTCGAACGTACCCGTCGTACGAATGCCTTCCAGCGTTCTTTTCAGCGCATCCTCCGCGATTTCCTGCAGGCGGAGATCGATGGTGAGCACGATGTCCCTGCCGTTTTGCGCCTTGGTTTCCTGCCCGATGGTGCGGATCAGTTCCCCGGCGGAATTGACCTGTATCTGCTTCGCGCCGTCGACGCCGTGCAACAGTTCTTCCTGAGAAGCCTCGATGCCGTCCAAGCCGATGAGATCCGTGGGTCGGTATCCCTTTTCGTTCACGTAAGTTTCCTTGTTGGCGTCCGAAATCTTGCCCATGTACCCAAGCACATGGGCGGCATGGTTGCGTTGCGGATAGTAGCGCACATACTCGGTCACGACCGAAACGCCTTCCAGATCGTGCAGGGATTCCTCTATCTCCAACACCGTTTCCTGCTTGATGCCGGCGCACACTTTCGTCGGCAGATACCGCAGATAACCCTGCGCGGTCAAATCGTTTCGGATCGCCAGTATCTTTCTCGCATCTTCGTCGGAGCGCTGCGGATCGATGTTGTAAAACTGCCGAATGGCGGCAAACGCCGTCTGCGCGTCGGGGTTGCCCTCGATTTGAAAACGCTTCAGGAAATTCTTCTTCTCCCGGAACCGCGTGAATTCCATCTGTTGAATGGAGATGGGGAAACTGACGCCCTGATCTATGAGCTTGCTTTGGGCGTCGAAACGATCCAAGCCCTCCTCAATGTTGTTGCGCCGTCTGATTTCGTTGAATGCCTGCTCGGCGGTAAAGTCGGCCGGCATCTGTTGCGCCGCAAGCCATTCGCTCACCTCCGCGTCGAACGTGTAGGAAAAGGCTCCGTCCGCAAACGCGATGGGGAAATTGTCGATAAGGGTCTCCCCGTGCTTCTCCAGGATGGCGATGAGCTTGACGATGGATGCGTTCGTGTCGTCATTGGACATCGTGTTCCTCGAAAATGTCACGGTGAAATTGGGCATATTGCCGGCGAGCAAGACGCCGTTTCTGTCATAGATCTCCCCGCGCGGCGCATCGGTGTAGACGCTTTTGATCGTGTTGGTCTCGGCGGCCACCGTCCACTTTTCCCCTTGCACGCCTGTGATGACAAAGAGCCTGAATGCCAACAGAATCAGGAGCGCCATGAAAAACACCATCAATACATTGTTGCGGCTCTTGAAAAAACTCACAGGTACACCTCCCATTCCGCCTTGCGATCCTTGCGGTGCCGGATCACGCTCCGCACGAAGATCAGGTGCAGGATCCCCGTCAGCACGCATTGGGTCACGAGCAAAACGGGCAGGGCGCGTACTGCGTTCATCACATCCGACGGGCTGCCGCAGAGCCTGTAAACGCCCCATACGAAAAAGCAGTTGAGCGGCGTGGCGATGGCCGCCATCAGCACGTCGGGCAACAGTTTCTCGTGGTTAAATATCCTCCGGAATGCGGAAATGACGCCGTAGACCACAACAAATGTAACAGTCTGCACACCGAAATACCATGATGTGGCGACGTCGAGCATCGCCCCGAACACGATGCCGAGAATCAAACCGTAAGGTTTCTCATAGAGAAACGAAAAGACGACGACGAAACACAGCAACAGGTTGGGTGAGTAACTGAAGATCGGGAAGCGATGCAAAAGCGTCGTTTGAATCAAAAACATGAGCAAAAAAACGGGAACCGCGATGTAATATTTCATGGTATTCATATCAGAACCGCCACTTTCTTCAAACCCTTGAAATACACGGCCGACGAAATGGACAGTTCCAAAAGATCGCTGTTTCCCTTTTGTTCCGCTTTCATAACTTTGCCGACGACAAGCCCTGCGGGATAGATGCCGCCGACGCCGGAGGTCAGCACCTCGTCCCCCTCATCGGCCGAAGCGGATTCATCCAAGAGATAGCCCGTCAGATCGCCCTTTCCGTCCCCGTAGCATACGCCCAAAAAATCCTTTTCCCTGTGCAATTGAAATCCGATCTTATTGTTTTCGTCTATGATCGCGACGACTTTCGACCAGCCCCGATCCGCCGTCAGCACACGGCCGACGAGTCCGTCGCCGCAAACGACCGGCGAGTTGCGCCTGACGCCCGCTTCGACGCCGACGTCGATGGTGAAAATATCGAATGTGTCTGAGTTTTCCATGGAAATGACATTGGCCGCCGCCAAGGTGTAGTCCTGCTTCAATTGCGGCGAGGACAGGACTTCGGAGAGCTTTTCCAATTCCGACAATTCTTCCCGGCTCAGTTTCTCTTTTGCCAGTTCCCGCTTTACCCGTTCCAGTTCTTCCCTCAACGCTTCGGTTTCCGCAGCCGCGTTTCCGTCTCCGATCAGCCCGTCAAGACCGCCGGACACTGCGTCACGCAACGCGGCAAAGGGTTTCTGAATGTAGGCGATCACAGTACCCGCAACTCTGCCGGGACAGCTTTCGCTGTCTTTCGTCGCATACGAAGCGAAGAAAAGTACCAACAATTCCATTAATATCGCCGCAATTATAGATGCCTTTCTGTGCGATGAGAACCAAT
>JAISML010000118.1 GCA_031276775.1 Eubacteriales Family XIII. Incertae Sedis bacterium
CCCATCAGGCGTTGTTTGTGCTTAAATGATAACGCCGGGAACTTTAGACAGGATTGAGCGAACATTAAAAAACGATTAAAAGTAAAAAGCCGGCGCATTCATTATATCATGTCCGGCGCGGGATCCGAACAGTTTTGATCGGTCACGCCTTCGGGCGCGCGGTTTTCGGGCGCGGCGGCAGACTCTGTGGGACGGTCGCGAATAAAAATACATAAAACAACATAAATATACATTATTCTGTTGACACTCCGCGATCTTTATGTATAATGGATAAGGTACGATTGGTTGCATCTTCTCATATGTTCCGTTGTGCGAGTGGGCTTGCCTGAAACGATCTTGGCGATGTCAGGGCGGGTTTTCGAAGGATTTTGCGGAGGCGAACGATTATGGCTGTCGATTTAAAAGGACGCAGTTTTCTGACATTGATGGATTTTACACCGGAAGAGATACGATATCACCTCGATCTTTCAAAAAAGCTCAAGGCCGACAGGAAGGCGGGCAGAACCGGAGACGCCCTCAAAGGGAAAAACATCCTGCTTCTCTTTGAAAAGTCTTCCACGCGCACCCGCAGTTCGTTCGAGGCGGGCGCCACGCAGGAGGGCGGCAATGTGACGTTTCTGGACAACAGGCATTCGCAATTCGGCAGAAAAGAATCGTTGGAGGACAGCGCGAAAGTGTTCGGACGCATATACGACGCCATCGAATACAGGGGTTATGCGCAATCCGTCGTGGAGGATTTGGCGAAATACTCCGGCGTGCCCGTTTACAACGGACTGACCGATACGGATCATCCCACGCAGATTTTGGCCGATCTGCTTACCATTGAAGAACATGTCGACAAAAAATTGTCCGATGTCAAGGTCGTATTCTGCGGGGACACCCGCAACAATATGGCTTACGCGTGGATGTACGGCTGTGCGAAGATGGGCATGTCCTTTGCGGCTTACGGTCCGCCCGAATTGGCGCCGGATACGGCGGTCATGGAACGGGTGCGCGGCGTCGCGGAAGAGACGGGCGCGGAGATCGTGTTTTCGAGCGACGTCGGCGTCGTCGAAAGCGCGGATGTGCTGTACACCGATATATGGGCTTCCATGGGGGAAGAGGATCGGATCCCCGAGCGGGTCCGGCTGCTTACGCCTTACAGGGTAACGTCGGCGTTGCTTGAAGCGACGGGGAATCCCGGGACGATCTTCATGCACTGTCTGCCCGCATTCCACGATTTTGAAACGGACATGGCCAAGCAACAATATGCGTTGGGTTACGACATCAGGGAAGTGACGGACGAGGTGTTTCGGAGCGAACGCTCCGTCGTATTCGATGAAGCGGAAAACCGCATGCATACGATCAAAGCCATCTTGGTGGCGACTTTGGCCTGAGGAAGCGCAGGGCGGAGATCTATGGGATACAAGGTATTTATCGACGGCGGATCCGGCACGACGGGGCTCAAATTGGAACAAGTCCTCGGGCGGCGCGCGGACGTCGAGCTGCTCGGCATCGCCCCCGGCAAACGAAAAGACGTGGAGGCGCGCCTTGGCAAAATGTCCGAAGCGGATATTTCATTCCTCTGTCTGCCCGACGCGGAGTCTGCGGCGATCGCGGAACGGGTTCCTGCGGACGCGCGGCTGATAGACGCTTCGACACATCACCGGATCCATGCGGGATGGGTGTACGGTCTGCCGGAATTGAACGGCGGGCAGCGTGCGAGATTGCAAACCGCCAACCGCGTCGCCTTGCCGGGTTGCCACGCCACAGGATTCATTCTGCTTGTGAGACCGCTGATCGACGCGGGTCTTGTGGGCGCGGACTATCCGTTTGCCGTCCACAGCGTCACGGGATACAGCGGCGGTGGCAAAGGGATGATCGCGCAGTATGCGGCGGATCGAAGGAAGGATCGGGAACGCGATCCGCTTCGGGCGCCGAGACAATATGCGATGACGCAACAGCACAAACATCTGCCCGAGATGACGAAGATGGCAGGACTGTCCGAAGAGCCCATCTTTGTGCCTCACGTGGCGGATTATTACAGCGGTCTTTC
The DNA here is from genome assembly GCA_031276775.1 of Eubacteriales Family XIII. Incertae Sedis bacterium. Lineage (GTDB taxonomy): Bacteria > Bacillota > Clostridia > Peptostreptococcales > Anaerovoracaceae > JAISGB01. Next base: position 2,036 of record JAISML010000118.1, read on the forward strand.
GATGGTGGTTCCGCTTCGGCGCAGGTTGCTTGCGGAAGGGGCGACCGCCGGGGACGTCAGGCGCGCCATCGAGGATCGATACAGAGAAGAGCCGTTCATCGGCGTGGCGCCGGCGGACGCCGACCCGGAAGCGGGCTATTTGAGCGCGGGAGCGATGAGCGGCAGAAACGACGCGGAGATTTTTGTCGCGGGCAACGCGGAGCGCATCATACTGGTCGCGCGTTACGACAATCTGGGTAAGGGCGCGTCCGGGGCCGGCGTACAGTGCATGAATATCATGTTGGGGATACCGGAAGAAAGAGGGCTGTTGGAATGAATGTCAAAGAGGGCTCGAACGCGAAGAACGACGCGGCGGACAGTGCAGTGAAGCATGCGGCGGGGCATGCGACGAAGAACGCGACGAAAGGCGGGAAACGCCGCTCCGGGGCAATTGCCAAAGCGGACGGCGGTATATGCGCGCCGTCCGGCTTTCGCGCTGCGGGCGTCCACTGCGGGTTCAGAAAGAACACGACGAAGAAGGATCTGGCTCTGATCGTCAGCGACGTCATCTGCAACGCGGCGGCCGTATACACCCGAAACAAGGTACAGGGCGCGCCCATCGTCGTGAACAGGGAGCATCTCAAGGACGGCAGGGCCGGCGCGATCATTTGCAACAGCGGCATTGCCAATACCTGCGCGCCGGGCGGTGTGGAAATCGCGCGGGAAACCTGCCGCCTCGCCGCGGCCGAAATAGGCATGGACGCGCAGGATATCATCGTCTGTTCCACCGGGGTGATCGGGGAACCTCTGAATATCGAAACCTTTCGGCGAGGGATACCGCGCGTGGCAAAAAAACTCTCCTATGACGATTCGGACGGCGCGGCGCGGGCGATCATGACCACGGACAGGATGAAAAAGGAAACGGCCGTTTCTTTCGTCCTGGACGGAAAGCGATGCCACATAGGCGGCATTGCGAAGGGAAGCGGCATGATCAATCCAAACATGGCGACCATGCTTTCGTTCATCACAACGGACGTCGCCATCAGCGCCGAGATGCTGAAATACGCCTTGGGGAGCGACGTTGTGGATACCTACAACCAGATCAGCATCGACGGCGATACGTCCACGAACGACACGGTGGCCGCTTTGGCCAACGGATTGGCCGGAAATCCGGAGATAGATGAGGCGGGCGCGTCTTTCGACCTCTTCTGCGCCGCCCTGCGCTTTGTGACCTCGGAACTGTGCAGAGGGATCGTGAAGGACGGGGAGGGGGCTTCCAAATTGTTGGAGTGCGTCGTCAAAGGCGCGCCCACCGGCAGAATCGCGCGCATCGTTTCCTCCTCTGTCGTCCGTTCCAGTCTGGTCAAGACCGCCATGTTCGGAGAAGACGCCAATTGGGGGCGCATCCTCTGCGCCGTGGGTTATGCCGACGCGGATTTCGAATGCGGCAGGATGGACATCTTCCTCTCGTCCGAGGCGGGCGAAGTCATGGTTTGCCACGACTCCGAAGCCGTGCGCTTCGACGAGGAACTGGCGAAGCGGATATTGGCGAAAGATGAAATCAGGATCACCGTCGATCTCCGCGACGGACTGAAAGAAGCGGTCGCCTACGGCTGCGATCTGACGTATCAATATGTAAGGATCAACGGGCGGTACAGAACGTGAAGCGTCCGGAGGATCCGTGCGGATTTTGGGAATGGTGAGGAAGGTATGGAAGAACGAAAGAGACGCGCCCGGATATTGACGGAAGCCTTGCCGTACATCCAAAAGTACGACGGAAAGACCATCGTCGTGAAGTACGGAGGGGCGGCCATGACGGATGAAGCGCTCAAGACGTCCGTCATGCGCGATATTGTCCTGCTCTCGACGGTGGGCATGAAAATTGTTTTGGTGCATGGGGGAGGTCCCGAGATCAGTTCGATCTTAAAGCAGCTCGGCAAGGAGAGCGTCTTTGTGGACGGACTGCGGTACACCGATGCGGAGACTGCGGAGATCGTGGCCATGGTGTTGGCAGGGAAAGTCAACAAAAGTCTCGTCTCACTGATTCACAAGTGCAAAGGAAAGGCGATCGGGCTGTGCGGCGTGGACGGCGGCATGCTGCGCGCGAAAAAATTGGAATCGGCGGATCTCGGCTACGTGGGCGAGATCGTCGCGGTGAACGTGTCGGCGATAGAGATCGCCGTTTCGGAAGGCTTCATCCCCATCATTGCCACCGTTGGCGTGGACGACGGCGGCCAGGTGTACAACATCAACGCAGATACGGCGGCGGCGGCTTTGGCGGCAGCGCTGAAAGCGGAAAAGCTCATTTCCCTGACCGATGTGCGGGGCGTCCTCGCGGACAGGGATGACGAGGACAGTTTGATGGCGGATATTTCCGTAGGTGAAATTCCGGCGCTCATCGGGCGCGGCGTCATATCCGGCGGGATGATTCCGAAAATAGAGAGTTGCGCGGACGCGATACGGAGCGGATTGCGCGAAGCCGTCGTCATTGACGGACGGATCGAGCATTCCATCCTGTTGGAACTCTTTTCCGACACGGGCATCGGAACGCTCTTCCACGGATGACGCGGCAGGGAACAATCGGTACGGGGATCGGCCGGGAAGCCGGGAAAGGGAACACGGGCATGAATTCGGAAGATATCAGGAAATTGGAAGATCTGTATGTGGCGGATACCTATGCCCGCTACGACGTGGTCATCGCGCGCGGAGCGGGCGTCAGATGCTATGATCCGGAGGGGAAGGAGTATTTGGATTTCACCTCCGGCATCGGCGTCAACGCATTGGGATTTTGCGAACCCGGCTGGGTGCGGGCGGTGACGGAGCAGGCCGGAAAGCTTCAGCACACCTCCAATCTGTTCTATACGTCCCCCTGTTCGTTGGCTGCGGAAAAGATGATCCGTCTCTCCGGGATGTCCAACATGTTCTTCTGCAACTCCGGCGCGGAAGCCAACGAAGGCGCGATCAAAACCGCGCGGAAGTACAGCCAGTTGAAATACGGAACAGGCGATGGGGGCGAACCGTTTGACAGGTATGAGATCATCACGTTGGACGGTTCCTTTCACGGACGCACCATGGCGACGATCACGGCGACGGGGCAGGAATCGTTTCACAAGGATTTCTCACCTTTTCTGCAAGGTTTCGCCTACGCGAAAGCGAATGACGCGGACGATCTGCGCGCAAAGCTCTCCGACAGAACCTGCGCCGTCATGATCGAATTCGTGCAGGGCGAGGGCGGCGTCAACGATCTGGATCCGGCGTACGTGCGGACGATTGCGGACATCTGCGCGACCAAAGACATTCTCCTCATCGCGGACGAGGTACAGACAGGCGTGGCGCGGACAGGGGAGTTCATGGCTTACGATCACTTTGACGTCAAGCCGGATATTGTGACTGCGGCGAAAGGTATGGGCGGCGGTCTGCCCATCGGAGCCATCCTCTTCGGCGAGAGAACCAAGGACGTGCTGAAGCACGGCGATCACGGTTCCACTTACGGCGGCAATCCCGTGGTCTGTGCCGGCGCGGATTATGTGCTGTCGAAGATAGACGGCGCCTTTCTCTCAAACGTCAGGAAGAATGGCGCGTACATAAAAGAAAGATTGCTGGCCATGGACGGCGTGTCGGACGTCAGCGGCAAGGGGTTGATGATCGGCGCGGCCCTTGCGGACAAGAAAGCGGGGGATGTCGTGAGAGCCTGCATCAAAAATGGTCTGCTCATTCTCACCGCAAAGGACAAACTGAGACTCCTCCCGCCGCTCATCATCCGCAGGGACGAGATCGACGCCGGACTGGATATTCTGGAACGCGCGCTGAAAGGCTGATCGTCCCTATTTTGCCAATTCGTAAATGTTGACGATGTCTTTGCGGTAAAGCTTCTTCAAAGATCCGATCGGCATTTCCGGACTGCCGTAGGCAAGCCCCGTCGCTTTTTCCGCCATCGTTTCAAAATCATCCTCCCGAATGCCGAGTTCGGTCAGGGTCGTCGGCAGCCCGAGCCGCTTATAAAAAGCCTGAAGCCGCGAGATTCCTTCCTCTATTGCCGATTCGGGATCGCGAAACCCTTCCGGAACGCCCATGACGTTGACGGCAAACTGCAGGAACAGAGGAATGTTTTCCGCATAGACATATCTCATCCAACTCGGCGTGATGGCGGCAAGACCCGCGCCGTGCGCCACATCGTAGATCGCGGACAATTCGTGTTCGATGCCGTGCGAGGCCCAGTCTTCTTCTCTTCACATGCCGAGCAGTCCGACGTGCGCGACGGAACCCGCGAATCCGATTTCAGCCCATGCATCGTAATTGCCGGGATCGTCCATCAACGCGGGCGCGTTTTTCATGATCGTTTTAAGCGTTGCTTCGCAGAGCGCATCGGTAAGATCCGTGTGCGTTTCATTCGTGAAATAGCGCTCAAACACATGGCTCATCATATCCGAAACCCCGTTTGCGATCTGGTTTTTCGGAAGCGTGAAGAACAGTTCCGGGTTGACGAAACTTACGAGCGGCCGGAGTATTTCAGCGCCGATCGCAAGTTTCATCTGTTTGCCCTCATCGGAAATAACGCTGCTGTTGCTTGTTTCGCTCCCGGCTGCCGGGATCGTGAGCACCGTTGCGACGGGCAATGTTTTGTCTACGGCGAGATGTTTCTCGTAAATTTCCCATACATCGTCTTCCCGGTACACGCCGACGCCGATCGCCTTTGCGGAGTCGATCACGCTTCCGCCGCCGACGGCAAGAATCAAGTCGACGTTTTCGCGCCGGCACAGATCGATGCCTTCGCGCACGAGATCGACGCGCGGATTTGGCTTGACGCCGCCGAGCTCCAAATATGCGACGCCGGCCGCCTGCAGAGAGGTTGTGATGTCGTCATGCAACCCGCTTTTCATGATATTTTGTCCGCCGTAATGCAACAGAACCTTTTTCGCAAGCGGCGCGATCGTCTCTCCGACCTGTCTGTGCGCGCCTTTGCCGTAGATCAGCCTCGTTGACGCGCAATAGTCAAAGTTTAACATATCTTTTCTCCTCCCGTTTTCCGTGGATTTCCGCGCTTCCTCAAAGGAGAAGCGAAACGCGGTAGGCGTCCCCGGAATTCGCTGCGGCGAATCCGTCCTGTATGTCGTCCAAAGGATATTTGGTTTCAATCAGTTTTGAGACGTCGATGCGTCCGCTTCCGAGCAGATCCGCCGCAGTCTGATAATCCCCTTCGTTGCATCCGAACGTACCGATCACCTCCAGGAGTTTGTAGTGTACCGCATTCGGATCGAGATCCCATTGCGGCGCCGGATATCCGCTTGCGAATATCAGCAGACGGCTTCCCGATTTGGACACCTCAAGCGCCTGTTTGTATGCCGCGCCCGCGCCCACGGCGATGATGACGGCGTCGACGCCTTCGCCTCCCGTATAAGCGTCGATTTTTTCCGCCATGTTGTCCGTCCGCGCGTCGATCAGTCTGTCGAATCCCATGTCGGCGGAGTGCTGCAATTTTTTGTCGCTCACCTCGGAGATGATGACGTTCGCTCCGAAGTATCCTGCGGTGACGGCATTCAGCGTCCCCATGGTGCCCGCGCCGATGACGAGCAGGTTCTCGCCCGTTTTGACGCGCAGCCGTCCCAACCCGTGCAACACGGTTGAAAGCGGCTCCACGAAACCGGCTTCCTCAAACGATATCGTTTTTTTGACGGTGAAAACGTATTTCCCGGGTGTGATCTGATAATCGGCGCAGCCGTAACCGCCGTAATATCCGTAATCGTCCTTTTCGACGGCGGCGCTTCTGTTTAAACAAAAAACCGCGTTCAGACCGCGCCGGCAATTCCCGCATACCAGGCATTGGCTGTAGATATTCGAGACCACCATGTCGCCTTCTTTGACGTGCGTCACCTCGGCGCCCACTTTCACCGCAATGCCCGCATTTTCGTGTCCGAAAGCCATCGGATAAGGCTGGTGCGTCCTTGCGCCGCTCCATTGTTGGTAATCCGTCGTGCAAATATTGCAGGACTTGTTGTTGATCAAAACCTCATCCGGTCTTATGTCGCGCAATGCGTGCTCATGTACTTCCGCTTGTTTTACCCCGGTTATGACTCCGAACTTCATTGTTTTTCCCTCCTGCGACTTCGATGGAAACAGATTTGTCCCAATGTGGCCGGGACCAAAGATGGATCGTCGGCGCACGACTGCGCCGTGACATAGCGGATCCTCCTTTCCCTACGTTTTGTTTTGCGTTGCCGTTTTTTCGATCTCCGCAGCCGTATGACGCCATATAAGAGAAGCAACTAATATGCCAATACGGATATCAAAGAGAAGCCGTTTGATCGTGGAAATTTCGCCCTGCCGCGCGAACTGCGCGCAAAAATTCCCGCAAACGATTTTTGTGCAAACGGAATTGT
>JAISML010000208.1 GCA_031276775.1 Eubacteriales Family XIII. Incertae Sedis bacterium
CAGACGCACGGAATTCAGCCCCGCCGTTCGCATTTTCCGCTATGAAACCGAAGGACTCATCACCATCGATTCCTACGAGAGCACGGAGGGAAAGCGCAACTTCTCCGACGCCGTTTACATCGAGAACGGACATTATCGTGGTTCAATCGAACGCAAGGGGATCGAAATTGTGCCGGAGTACGTTTCCAAGGAACGAAAAATAGATAAAACCGAGATAATGCGCGATCTGACGGTTGAGGACATCGAAGCGCTGCCCGAAACCAAGACATTCACCGTGCGGAGCGACGCGGACGTGGATGCGACGCAGGATGTGACGCTCACAAGGGCGGGGATCACCCTCGCGATCACCGGATATGACGATGACGGCATACCGGACGCCTGGGACGCGACGATCGTGTACCGCGGCCTGGAAGATTTTTTGGACGTCGATCGATACTTGGCGCGCGCAACCTACGAAGGAAGTATTGCGGAAGATGTACAGGAATATGCCGTGACCGCATTGTACCGTTCGGAAGAGAACGCAATCGGAGAGCCCGGCGGATTGGGAACGTCGCACTTTGACGGATCGGACGGCGGGGAAGCCGGAGACGCCGGATCAGGCGTCCGCGACGGCCGGACCGGCGACAATGTCCCCAAATCCGCCAATGGGTCGGGCAACGGCAATGCCGGCTCCGGGAATAAGGGCGACGTCCCGCATCGGAACGAATCCCGGCCCGCGCGCACCGCGCCGATGAACGTTGCGCTCGGCGTCGGCATTGCGGCGCTTCTGCTGCCGACCGTTCCGATCCTGCGCTCGATCACCGAAAAACGACGGCGCGGCAAAAATCAGGGCGGCGTCGGCGGACGCGGCGACGTCCGGGGGAAAGATCCCGTCGGGCGGAACAGACGATACGCCGGCGGAGGAATCGGCGGTCGGACGCGCTTTGCCCCTCCGCCGCGCGCGTTGGACGCAAGCCGCGCGCACCATAAGCAGGATGCGGAGGATGAACGGTAAGCCGGGCAGGAACCTATTTCAGCACGGCGCCGGTGTTTGCCGAAGTGACCATGCGGGCGTACCTGGCGAGATATCCCGTCTTGACCTTTGGCTCGGGCAGAATGAGTTTCTCCCTGCGTTTGGCGGCTTCGTCCTCGGTCAGGCGCACGTTCAGCGTCCTGCCGGGGATGTCGATGTCTATCAGATCGCCGTTTTCGACAAGCGCAATGGGTCCTTTGTTCATGGCTTCCGGGCTGATGTGTCCGATGGAAGCGCCCCTGGACGCGCCGGAGAATCTGCCGTCCGTAAGCAGAGCCACGTCCTTGTCCAAGCCCATGCCCGCGATGGAAGAGGTCGGTCCCAGCATCTCTCTCATGCCCGGACCGCCTTTCGGTCCCTCGTAGCGGATGACGATGACATCGCCTTTGCGTATCGTTTTGTTCCAGATGGCGGTCACCGCTTCATCCTCGGAATCGAACACGACCGCGGGACCTGAATGCACGAGCATTTCGGGGGCGACTGCGGATTCCTTGACCACGGCTCCGTCCGGCGCCAGATTGCCGCGCAAAACGGCAAGTCCCCCCTGCGCGCGGTAGGGTTCGTCGACGGATCGTATCACCGATCGATCTTTCACCTCCGCCCGGGCGATGTTCTCCCCGACGGTATGTCCCGTCACGGTGAGGGCGTCCTCGTTCAGCAGGCCTTTTTTGCTGAGTTCGTTCATCAAGGCGGGGATGCCGCCCGCCGCGTGGAGATCTTCGATGTGATGGACGCCGCTGGGGCTGAGCTTTGCGATGTACGGCGTGCACCGGCTGCGTTCGTCAAAGACGGACAGATCAAGATCGATGCCGGCTTCATGCGCGATGGCGGGAAGATGCAGCACCGTGTTGGTGGAACCGGCCATCGCCATATCCGCGGTGATCGCGTTTTGAAAGGCTGCGGGGGTGAGGATGTCACGGGGTTTGACGTCGTTTTGCACCAATGCCATGATCCGCATACCCGCCGTCTTCGCGAGACGGATGCGTTCGCCGCTGTCGCAGAGCGCGGTACCGTTGTAGGGCAGACCCATGCCCAATGCTTCCGTCAGGCAGTTCATGCTGTTCGCCGTAAACAGACCGCTGCAGGATCCGCAGCCGGGACAGGCGTTCTCCGCGATGTTTTCCAATTCGTCTTCGTCGATGCCGCCGTTCCTGTAAGCGCCGATTCCTTCCATGATACTGTTGAAGTCCAGCGTTTTCCCGCCCGCGTGTCCGGCGCGCATCGGACCGCCGCTGACCACGATGGACGGAATGTTCAGCCGCGCCGCCGCCATGAGCATGCCGGGGACGATCTTGTCGCAGTTCGGAATGAGCACAAGTCCGTCAAACTGATGCGCTACGGCCATGGCTTCGATGGAATCGCAGATCAGTTCCCGGCTGGCCAAAGGGTATTTCATGCCTTGATGCCCCATGGCGATGCCGTCGCATATGCCGATGGCGGGAAATTCGACGGGTGTGCCCCCGGACATCAGGACGCCCGTCTTAGCCGCCGCCGCAATGCGATCCAAAAGCATATGCCCGGGTATGATTTCGTTCTGTGCGTTGACGATGCCGATAAGGGGTCTGTCGATCTCGCTGCGGGTGTAACCCATCCCATAGAAAAGGCTTCTGACCGCCGATCCGGAAGGCCCCTCCTTGATCCGATTGCTGTTCATGTTCTCCTCCATCTCTCACGCGTTTGCGGTCTGCGGACCGGGGCGCTTTGTGCGCCCATCCTTATTCAAACACGATTGCGGAGGATTGTCAATTCCGTCGCCGCAATGTCCGGCGCGGTTGCTGTTCGGCTGCTGTTCACGGGGCGGCCGCGGACTGCGCGAACGTCCGGAACTTCCGGCGCAAACCGGGGATTTTCTGTCGCCCAAACAGTGCGCGCGTCAGCGATTGCTCCTTCTCCAGATTTTCTGTTTCTCGGCGGAGGCGATCAGTTCGTCCCGAAAGATCGGATGGGCGATGGAGATCATTTTTTCCGCTCTCTCCCAAGTGGACAAACCGGCGAGATTGACCGATCCGTATTCCGTCACGATGTAAAAAGCCTGACTCCTCGGGTCGGTGACGATGTTGCCCTCGCTCATCGAAGGGACGATCCGCGATCGCTGCGTTCCGTCGGGGGAACGGTAGGTGGACGTCAGGCAGACAAAGCCTTTCCCTCCGTTCGAGAGGAAGGCGCCGGTCAAAAAGTCCAACTGGCCTCCGGAACCGCTTATGTTCCGGAATCCCACCGTTTCGGCGCATACTTGTCCGTAAAGATCGGCTTCGAGCGCGCTGTTGATGCAGATCATCTTATCGTTTGACGCGATCACATACGGATCGTTCACATAGTCGACGGGGAAGGACCAACTGTTCGGATTGCGATCCACCCAGTCGTAGGTCTCTTTTGTGCCGAGGGCCAGCGTCCAGACGGATTTGCCTTTGTGTTCCTCTTTGCGGCTGTTGCTCAATTTCCCCGCTTTGTCGATTTTCACAAAGGCGTCTCCGATCATCTCGGAATGGCAGCCCAAGTCCTTGAGATCCGATTCGGCGATCAGGCTGCCTACGACGTCGGGCAGACTGCCGATGCCGATTTGCAGCACGGAACCGTTTTCGATCATGCCCACGATGTGGCGCGCGATCGCGATCTCTTCCGCCGATGGCTGTTTGTTGACGAGTTCGGCCAGGGGATCGTGTTCCCCCCGGACGATCATGTCGGCTTCGGAAATATGAATCGTGTGATTTGTTCCGCATCCCAGGGTGAACGGATAGTGTTCGTTTTCCTCCAGGACGACGGTCTTCGCCGCGCCCACGATCGATCTTGCGGCTGCGTTTGACAGACCCAGGCTGAAATATCCGTTTTCATCCATCTTCGACACCGCGAGAAATGCGACGTCCACCGACAGATGGCGTCTGTAGAAATAGGGCAGGTACCGGAAAGTCATGGGCAGGTAATTGCATAAGTTCCGATCGTGCAATTTGCGCTCGTACGCGCTGAAATGCCAACTGTTGTACGTGAATGTCCCGCATTCCGGATCCGCTTCCGCGACCGCGATGCGCGGCGCAATCCGCAGTCCTCCCCGGATTTTCACATCCGTCAGTTCCTCTTTGCGTTTCGCCAGCGCCAAGTCTGCCAGATCCGGATAGTTCGCGCCCATGCCGTAATCGACCCAGTCTCCGGATTTCACGCAGCCTGCCGCTTCGGAGGGCGTACGCAACTTGTCCGCGTAGAGTTTCGCGATCTTTGTCAATGTTCTTCGCTCCTTTCCCGCCAAGCGGAAAGCGCGCTTTCGTTGATGGGGATGAAAGCCTCTTTTTTCCCCGAGAATTTTCTCCGCAAAGCTTCGCCCACCGAGTCGGGCGACACGATGTTCGATTTGCGGATCACGGCCCCGAGCATCACGATGTTCGCTATTTTTTCATTGAGGATGTCCCGCGCCAATTCGATGCAGTCCACCGCAACGGATACGACGTCGGATCGGCGCGGTTTGCGGCCAATCAAGGATCTGTTGATGAACACGAGTCCCTCCGGATCCACGTCGTCTTCGAACTTGTCCAACGAGGGTTCGTTCATCGCGATCAGAATCCCGGCCTCGGTGATGATGGGAGACGCGATCGGCCCGTCGGAAACAATGACGGAGCAATTTGCCGTCCCTCCCCTCATTTCGGGACCGTAAGAAGGCATGTAGGTCACCTGTTTCCCGTCGATCATGGCAGCGTAAGCCAGAAGTTCGCCCATCAACATGATTCCTTGACCGCCAAAGCCGGCGAACAACAATCGGTGTGTCATCTTCCAATCTCCTTTGTCTTGAAATTGCCAAGCGGATAATAGGGGATCATGTCGGTCCGCAACCATTCCAGGGACGCGATCGGAGACAGACCCCAGTTCGTCGGACAGGTGGAGAGAAATTCCACGAAACTGAAGCCTACGCCCGCTTTTTGCGTTTCAAGCGCGCGAAGCGTCGCTTTCTTCGCTTTTCTCACGTTCGCGGGGCTGTCCAGGGATACGCGCTCGACAAACGCGGCGCTTTCAATGGTCGCGATGATTTCCGCCATTCTCAGCGGCTTGCCGTTCGCCGCCTCCGATCTGCCGCCGGCCGTCGTCGTCGTCTTTTGCCCGATCAGGGTGGTGGGCGCCATTTGACCGCCCGTCATGCCGTAGACCGCGTTGTTGATAAAGAATGTCGTGAAATTCTCACCGCGGTGCGCCGCGTGAATGATCTCTCCCGTGCCGATGGACGCCAGATCGCCGTCGCCCTGATAGGTGAAGACGATGTTGTCGGGATGCACCCGCTTGATGCCCGAAGCGATCGCCGGCGCTCTGCCGTGCATGGATTCGCACATGTCGACATTCATGTAGTTGTGCGCGACGATACTGCAGCCGATGGGTACGACGCCGATGGCGCGCCCCAACTCTCCGCGCTCGCAGAGGGCTTCCATGATCAGCCTGTGCGCGATACCGTGCGTGCAACCGGGGCAGTAGGACGTGTGTTCCTCCCTCATCCCCTTTGTGTACTCAAACAATGGCAGCAATTCAGTTCACCTCCGATATATTCTTCGCGGCGGCCACGATCTCTTCGGGGGTCAGGAGCATCCCGCCCGTACGATGAATGAGCTTGACCGGGAATCTTCCGTTGACGCCCAATTTGACGTCCTGTATCAGTTGTCCTTTTGACAGTTCCACCGAAACGACGGCTTTCGTCCGCTTGTCTATTCCGTCGAAAGCGCGGTAGGGGAAAGGCCATAGGGTGATCGGCCGGATAAGCCCGCCCTTGATTCTCATGCGCTTTAACGCGGTCAACGATTCTTTCACGATTCGGGAAGTGGATCCAAAAGCGACGAAGACGATTTCCGCCCCGTCGAGATCGATCGCTTCATAGCTTGTCAGCTCGATTTCGGCGCGCGCGTATTTTTCCCCGCGCTCCTCGATCGAGCGTTCCAGTTCATCGGGCTTCAAACGCAACGATCGGATGACGCGCCGCTCCCTGCTGCCGCGGTGTCCCGTGACGGCCCACGGGTTCAATGCATGCAAGTCCGTCGTCGGTATCGTTTCAACGCCGTCGGGCACCACAACCGGTTCCATCATCTGCCCCAGCATGCCGTCCACCAGAAGCATGAGGGGATTCCGGTATTTTTCGGCCGTTTCGTAAGCCTGCATCAGGATGTTTATGGATTCCTGAATCGAAGCGGGCGCGTAGACGAGCGTATGGTAATCGACGATTCCCCCGACCCGAGTCGCCAGAAAATAGTCCGCCTGTCCGGGTTGAATGCCGCCCACGCCCGGACCGCCCCTGGACACATTCAGCAGAACCATCGGAATGTTTGCCGAACACAAAAAGGATATCCCTTCCTGCATGAGGGCGATGCCCGGGGAAGAGGATGAGATGAGCGCCCGTCCGCCCGCAGCAGCCGCGCCGTAAGCCATGCTGATTGCGGCCAGTTCGCTTTCGGCCTGAACGAAAGATCCGCCCACCGAGGGCAGAACCCTCGACATATATTCGGTCAGCTCATTCTGCGGTGTGATCGGATATCCGAAGTAGTAACGGCAGCCTGCCGCAATCGCCGCTTCGGCAAACGCCTCATTTCCTTTGAGCAATTGCCTGTTGTCAGTCATTTTATCTCCCTCTCCGTTCTGTCGCCTCTGTCTCCGGCCGTCCGGCATGACGGGCGCTGCGGGCAAAACGCGCCGCAACCCGCGCGCCGCCGCTCCGGAAGCCGATTGGCATTGCGATCATTGCCGCTTGTAGACGGCAATCGCTCCGTCGGGACACATCAGCGCACAGTTCAGGCAGCCGGTGCAATCCTCGGAACCGTTTGCCGTGACCGCCCGGTAGCCGTATTTGTTGCGCGCGTCCCTGCCGGAACTCAGTATCTTTTTCGGACACGCCTCCACGCACAGATTGCAGCCTTTGCATTTCTCCGCGTCTATTTTTACGAATATCTGCGGCATTTGTCCCTCCTTACATTCTGTCGAGCCAGCTTGGACGCATATACAGATGAATCGGCAAAACGCGATCATGCCGCCGATTCATCTCTGCGGCCAGGGTTCTTTCGCAACAGGTGGCGACCACGGGCACGCCTGTCGAGCGGGAAGCCGCCCGCGCCGTCTCGATTCCTTCCTCGACGTGCGCCGGACGGGTCGCTTTCAGCAGATTGGAATTGTTGATGAACCCGTCGATCGGCGCGCCGATTTCCTTTTCGATGGAACGCATCATTTCAACGATCCTGTCCGCGGTTCCGGTTTCGGGCCGAAAGACGTTGATCACAAGGAAGACTGCGGCGTCATGCCGGTTCAATTGCGGTCTGAATTGGTTCAGCACCCTTGCGCCGCTGTCGTTGCCACCCACATCGACGACGCAGTCGCAGTGCGGATCGTCCATGCGGCGCGAGATCGCCGGGGACAGGGCGGGCAAATCCGCCGTGATGTCGCAGCCGTAAGCGTTGCTGACGACGTCTATGCCCAAGCCGGACAGTGTTTTCGCCAGTTCGCGACTGCGGAAATAGGGGTTTGCGATGTCCAAATCCAAGATGACGGAACGCCTTGCCGTCGTTCGTCTCATGAAAGCGAGGTTGACGGCGATCTCCGTCTTCCCGCTCCCGAAATGACCGGTCAGGATCACCGTACGGTTTGCCAAAGCCGGCGACAATCTTTCGATCGCCGCAAACGCTTTTCCCTTTTGCATATCCGTCCCTTTCAAACAGCGGGCGCGCCCGTATCCCGCGCGCGCCCGCGCTTGGTCGCTGAGCATGATAAAGACGACTCCGATGACCCGTATCCCGCGCGCGCCCGCGCCCGCGTCGGATCTTGCGTCTTGCGCGGGGATGCGGAGACGGGGGATTCCCCGCGCGTCCGCGACCCGCGCAACCATAGCATATAAAGGGATTGTATCAATGAGGGGGGAGGGCGTAAAATATCCGTTTTTTATCGCAGGTCATAGAAAAAAACGATGGGCGCGCGCATTGGGGTGTGAGGCGCGCGCCTGCGGCCGCAGACGCTGCCGCCCGGCGCTCAAAAATATCTTTTCTTGTGCTCCTGCAGGGCGAAGTTGCGCACAATCTGTTTCAGGATATCGCAGAACAGATCTCCGACCGATGAACGAACCCTGTCTCTGTGACGAATGATCCCGACCCGGAATGTCATGGCGGCAGCGTTCGCGTCCAAGGGAATGGCGACGATTTGTCCGGGTTTGCCCGTGTACGAATGCACAC
>JAISML010000125.1 GCA_031276775.1 Eubacteriales Family XIII. Incertae Sedis bacterium
CCGAACTTCGATCACGGTTGACGCCCGGCGAATTTTTCTCCGGCAAGAATGTTTTCACGGCAAAGAGCCTCGCGATCATGGCCGTCCTGCTCGCCATCCGATTCGTGCTGAACATGCCGTTTCTGACCATATACATTACGCCGGAATTCAGACTGATCACATTTTCCTATTTGACGGACGCGCTGACGGCCATGCTTTTCGGTCCGATTGCGGGACTGCTGTTCGCCTTCGCGGGTGATCTGATCGGTTTTTTTGCGAGTTCCGGCAGCGGAGGCGCTTACTTTCCGGGCTTCGCACTCAGTGAGATGATCACCTGTCTCATCTTCGCGGTTTTCTTCTTCAGGCGCCGCATCACATGGTTCCGCGTCACCGTCGCGTGGATCTTGCACCTCGCCGTCGTCCTGCTCGGCATAAATTCCCTGTGGCTCATATTGATGTACGGCATGGACGCCGGAACGGTATTCACGGCCGTGCGGCTCGTCGGCAACATCCTTCAATCCCCCGTTCACATTGCGCTGACTTTCTTCATTCTGCGCAAAGTCGGAGAGATTTGGGACAAGGGGAACTGAACGAAGCGGACGTCCGCCTGCGCCGGCCGCACACGGAACAGCGCCGGCGCATCAGCCGATCACTTCGTACATGTACGCCGCGTCTTCCTTGCGGACGCTTTCCTGCAGTCCGAGTACGCGTATCCTCAATACGGACTGTCCGAATCGGACTTCTATCCCATCCCCGACGCGCACCTCCGTCCCGGCCTTGGCCGGTCGGCCGTTCACGCTGACCCGATCGCGGTCACACGCTTCTTTCGCAACCGTCCTGCGCTTGATGATGCGCGACGTCTTTAAAAATTTATCCAATCTCATCCGTCAATCCCATCTTTTCCGCAACGCTCCGTCCCCTCACGGCAAACATACGATCCACATAAAACGGAACGGCAAAAGCCGTCCCGTCCGATTGTTCGGTTAAAATCCGCTCCCGTCCGTCTTACTTGTTGACCGCATCTTTCAATGCCTTGCCGGCTTTGAATACGGGAGCGATGGATGCCTTGATATCCATGACTTCTTCGGGTTTCCTTGGATTCCTTCCTTTTCTGGCTTTCCTTTGACGCGTTTCAAACGTCCCAAATCCGATGAGTTGCACCTTTTCACCCTTTACAAGCGCCGTTTCAATGGTGGAGATGATGACATTCACCGACAATTCCGCGTCCTTTTTGGTAAAACCCGTTTTTTCTGCAACGCTGGCAATCAATTCTGCCTTATTCACGAATAGACCTCCTTTTTATTAACATAATGATGGGCACCGATGACCAATTTCGTTTTACATTCTCCCATTTTTCAATACGGTTGTCAAGACTTTTCTGTACATCTTCACAAGGGTTTCACCCTTTGGGAACAAAGCGAGCTCCTCTTCCGTGACGGAATGCGTGACGAAGATCATGACCACGTACGCGATACCTCCCGCCACGATGGCGCCGAGCGTGGACGGCGCATTTCCGGCGACGGTGCGCAGGAGATGGAATACGGCGAACGCGACGCCGCTCATGACGAACGCGGACAGGAGCGGCCGCAGAACCGTCTTCT
The DNA here is from genome assembly GCA_031276775.1 of Eubacteriales Family XIII. Incertae Sedis bacterium. Lineage (GTDB taxonomy): Bacteria > Bacillota > Clostridia > Peptostreptococcales > Anaerovoracaceae > JAISGB01. Next base: position 1,581 of record JAISML010000125.1, read on the forward strand.
TCCAATCAAAAACCGTCCCTGTGCGCTTCCTGACCGCGCGCAGATTGAGAACCGTCGCGACGACATAGGCGCAGACCGTCCCCAAAGCGGCGCCCTTGATATTGACGGCCGGCATCCCCGTCAGAACATAGGTGACAACAGCTTTGCAGACCGCCCCCGCGAACAGATTGAGTACGGGAGTCACCTGCCGTTCCACCCCTTGCAGCACGCCCGTCAACGTCTGTATCGACATGAAAAAGACGATGCCGGAAGCCAGGATGAACAGACTGGGCGCTGCGGCGACAGCGTCCTGCGGCTGTGCGGGATAGAGCAGACGCATGATCGGTTCGGACAATGTCATAAGGCCAAAGGAACAGGGCAGACCGAGCAATACCGTCGCCCGGACACTCAAAACCGTATTGTGGCGCAGGAACGGCATATCTTTTTTTTGAAAAGCCGCAGTGACGGTCGGAACCAAGCTGATGGCGATGGCCTGCGTAACGACCTGCGGCAGATTGATCAGCGGAGAGGCCATGCCGGTGAGCTGACCGTACATCGCCCGTACCTCTTCAGGTCCCCAGCCTGTGTCGGACAGCCTGTTGGCGACGATGGCCAAATCGATGTTGCTCATGATGGGCATGATGGCCGAACCGATGGTGATGGGTACGGAAATCGTGAAAAGCAGACGGAGAATGTGCGATACCGGTTGGCGTTTTCCGCGAAACGCGCGACGGCTTTCCGCGATGCGGGCTTTGAACGCTTCCTGCCGCACGGCGGCGAAATAGATGAACAAAATGAGAATGAAGCCTGCGGCGGCGCCGGCCGTCGCGCCGAACATCGCGCCTGCGGCCGCGTATTCCCTGCCCGCGCCGACGAACAGGAAAGCGAGAAGCAGACCGACGATCACGCGAAACAGTTGCTCGACGACCTGAACGGCCGCAGAGGGTTTCATGTTCCGCATACCTTGGAAATACCCCATGTAGGCGGACATGACGGTGACGAAGAAAAGCGCCGGCGCGATGGCTTTCATCGCGTAAACCGCTTCGCCCAGCGTCGCCACATATCCGACGATGTCATCCGCGCCTGCATACAGAATCACGAACAAAGCCGCGCCAAGGACGGTCATGACGGCCACCGACACGTGAAACACCCGATGCGCGCCGTAATAATCCTTGAACGCGACGCGTTCGGAAACCATGCGAGAGACAGCCACGGGGAATCCGGCGATGGAAACGGTCAGAAGCAAAGTATAGACGGGATAGACCGCCTGATAATATCCCATGCCCTCGGCTCCGATGAGATTCCCCAACGGAATCCGAAAAAGCGCGCCCAATATCTTTGAGACAATGCCCGCCGCACTGAGGATGAGCGCGCCGTACATAAAACTCTTTTTAGCCATGCAATGCTCCGAGAATGCGCCCCACCGCGCGCTCGGACTCGATCTTGGCCCTTTCGACGTCGATGGTGGGCCAGCATCCGGTCTCATAGACGATCCTGCCGTCCGCGACGGTGAGCGTCACCTCGCCGCCCGACGCGGAATAGACCAGATTGCCGCACATGTCGTGAACGGGATGCATATGCGGCGCGGAAACATCCAACATGATCAAATCCGCTTTCATGCCTCCCTCAATGCGGCCGCAATCCTCCCTCCCCTGGCTTTCCGCGCCGGCGACGGTGGCCGCCCGCAGGGTTTCAAGCGGCGTAACGCAGGTGGGATCGCCTCTCCGCTCCTTGTTCAACAGCGCAAAGAATTTCATCTCTTCCACCATGTTCAAATTGTTGTTGCTGGCGACGCTGTCCGTGCCAATGGCCACGTTCACGCCTTTTTGGAGCAAAGCGGGGACGTTGCAGACCCCTCCGGCCAATTTCAGATTGCTGACCGGGCAGGAAGCCACCGTCGCGTTCCGCGCGGCGAGAATATCCATGTCGCTTTCCTCCGCCCATACGCAATGCGCGGCCGTCGCTCTTGTGGCGAACAGCCCCAGATCGTCAAAATACGCCACCGGTGTAAGTCCGCCGCGCCGCGCCTTGCAGGCCTCGTGTTCGGCGCGCGTTTCCGATACATGCACATGCGTGTGCGCTCCTGTTTTCCCGGCATACTCCGCAAGCCCCCGCGCGACGGCGGGAGAGGATGTATATTCCGCGTGGAGCGCCATGTCCACGCGCACGCGTCCCTCTGCGGCGCCGTGATGGTTTTCGTACAGTCGGACGGCTTCTTTGAAACTTTCAAGCGTCGTGATGTCCTCCTCGCCGGGATCCGACGCGATTCCCCTGCCGACATTGGCTTTTGCCCCGCTCTCGACGACGGCGCGGATCATGTCTTCGCAAAAGAAGTACATATCCGTTGAAGAAACAACTCCGTACCGAAACGATTCAGCCATTGAAAGCATGGTGGCCCAATAGACGTCCTCTCCCGTGAGCGCCTCCTCAAACGGAAATATCCGCTTGGTCAGCCAATCGCTCAACGTCATATTTTCGCCGTAGCCGCGCATCAGGGACATGGGGGAATGGGCGTGGGCATTGTAAAACCCGGGCATGAGCAGACGTTCCCTGCCGTCAAAAACGCGCGCAAAACTTCCCTGCGGCCGGCTCCCGCCGACATACGCGATCCGCGCGCCGTCGACGGACACGAAAAGATGTTCCTTGATGCCGTACGGCGTCAGCGCCGCAATGTCCTCGAATAATATGCTCATACGCCCCTCTTGTCCGTGTATTCCGATATTTTTCCCAACAATGCGTCCATATCCCCGTCGGTTCCGACCGTTATGCGAAGAAAGTTTTCAATCCTCGGCCTGTCGAAATGCCTGACAAGAATGTTGTGTTCTTTCAAATATGCATACAGCGCCCGGGCCGACGTCTCCGCGCGGGTGACGAACAGGAAGTTCGCGAGGCTCTCCGTCACGGTGAAACCCATGCCCCGCAATGCTTGCGCGGTTTTATCCCGCGTTCGCACGACTTTCGCGAGTTGCTCCCGGAAATAGGCGTCGTCCGCGACGGCCGCTTTGCCGGCCTCAAGCGCCAGGTTGCTCACCGTGTAGGAGTTGAAAGCGTTCTTCGCGTCGTCCAAAGCGGCGATCAATTCCGCGCTCCCAAAACAGAACCCGAGCCGCAGACCGGCCAGCGATCTGGATTTTGAAAATGTCTGCGAAACGAGCAGGTTGTCATACTTGCGGATGAGCGGAACGGCCGAATAAGCCCCGAACGCGCCGTACGCTTCGTCGATGATCACCACAGAATCCCGGTTGGCTTCCAACAGGGATTCCACAAAGTCTTTCCCCTCCCCCAAACCGGTGGGCGCGTTGGGATTTGCGATCACGACGCCGCCGTTGGGGACGGCATACGCGCGCGCCTCGATGCGAAACGAATCGCTGAGCGGAATTTCCTCGAACGGTATTCCGAAAAAACGACACCAGACGGGGAAAAACGAATAGGTGATATCGGGGAACAAAACCGGTTTTTCGGAATTGAAACAGGTTTTGAACGCCAAAGCCAACACTTCATCGGAACCGTTGCCGACAAACACTTCCTGCGCCGACACGCCGCAATAATCCGCGAGCGTCCGCCGCAAAGCGCCCGCGTCGACGACGGGATAGCGCCGCAACGCATCGACGTGAAACGCGCGTATCGCCTCCGTCACGGCCGGGGACGGAGGATACGGGTTTTCGTTCGTGTTGAGCTTGATCAGGGTCGGCGTTTCCTTTTGTTCCCCCGGGACGTAAGGGGCGATGCGCAGAAGGTTCTCACGCCACGCCCCGTCGTCTTTAATTCCCGTCATGTTCATCCACCGCGCGGCACAGCCTTCTATTCGCCTGAATCCGAGTCGCCGTCGTCCTCGGGGGTCTCGACGCCCAAGGACGGTTCACCCGTTTTCGGATCCACATCGACAAGGTATTTCACCTTGCCGTTCTTCTTCAATTTGTCCATGGCCGCCTGCGCGTGTTCGTTTTGCAGAATGCCAAGGATCGAGGCTTCGCTCTCCTCCAAAGTCATCTGTTGCTCTGCGGTGGGATCGCCGGTCGCCTTGATGATGTGAAAGCCGTATTCGGTTTCGACAACTTCGCTGATCTCCCCATTTTTCAGGGCGAGGGCCGCGTCCAGAAACACCTGTCCCATATAGCTGTTGCCGCTCTGAAGAAGACCGAGGTCTCCGCCGGCGTCCTTGCTGCCCGTATCCAGACTGTTTTCGGCAGCCAAGGCCGCAAAGTCCTCTCCCGCGAGGATCCTGGCGCGCACGGCTTCGACGGCTTGCCGATCCGCATCCGTATGCTCCGCGCTGCCCATCATGATGTGGCTGACCTGTACGGCGGCGGGAGAGATGAACTCGTCCGCGTGTTCGTCGTAATAAGACTGTATCTCCTCATCGGAAACAGGATCTTCCTCACCCACTTTCGTCATGAATGCCTGACTGTAATAGTAAGCTTCCAGGTAGTACCGCAGGGTCTCATCCGAAACACCCGCGTCTTTCAATTGTTTTTTGACATCCTCGCCGATCGAGGACAGCTGCTCTTCGATCTCTTTCCTGTTGTCGTCGGTGAGCACATCCTTATCCCCCAAATCCGATCGAATCAGTTCGGTCTCGACCAGGAAGATGAGCATGGAATTTTTGATTTCTTTCTGTTGCGCCTCCTCATAGGCGCCGAGTTCCACGCCGGTCATGATCGCCATCATGTTCGCTATTTCGTTTACCCGGTTCTCGTATATCTTTACCTTGCCAACCTCCGCCTGTACTTTGCCGTCCTTGCCTCCGCAGGCCGCAAATGAAAAAATCAGCATCAGTCCGGTGATGAACGCCACTGTTTTCTTTAACATGTTTTTCGTTTTCATATGACAGATCCTTCCCGATTCGTATACGCGGTTTTTTTCATTATACCATAATCAGGGACAGCAATTCCAATATTTCTTCCGCGGACGGTTCCATCGAAACGTCCGCGTCCGGGGCGTCTTTCGCGCTTACAGCCGCATCTCCGCCCTTTGCGAGACGCAAAAATGGCGTCGACGTCCCCCCGACGGCGAGCCTTGCGCCAAACCGTCCGGCCGCCGCAAAGACGCTTTCGGGCGAAAAGCCCCTCCCCGGCGCATAGTTGAAAACGACGTCCGTTTTTTCCATGTGAATCCTGCTTATGCCCGCACGTTCCGCCAAGCGGCGCATCAGGGACACGGAAATGAGATGATCCGCAACAGTGGGCGGCGGACCGAAGCGATCCGACAGCTCCGCGCGAATCCCGTCGGCGTCCGCGATCGTTTCGATCCCTGCGATCTTCTTGTACATCTGCAGCCGCAGAACCTCATCGTCGATATAAGCCTCCGGAAGGAACGCGGAAAGCGGCAGATCGATCTGCGCGTCAATCCCGTCGTCCGCGGCGGGCGCGCCGGACAGCGCCCGCACGGCGTCTTCCACCAACTTGCAGTACAGCTCGTATCCCACGGTCACCATGTGACCGTGTTGCTCGGAACCCAAGAGGTTGCCCGCGCCCCGAATCTCCAAATCCCGCATGGATATCCTGAACCCTGCGCCGAATTCCGTAAATTCCCTGATGGTGCGCAGGCGCTTTTCGGCCACTTCGGAAATCATCCTGTCCTTGCGGTGGAGCAGGTAGGCGAACGCCGGTTTGTCCGAGCGCCCCACCCTGCCGCGCAGTTGATGGAGTTGGGACAAACCGAATCGATCCGCGTCCAAGATAAGTATGGTATTGACATTGGGGATATCGATGCCCGATTCGATGATGGTGGTGGATATGAGGATGTCATACTTCCCTTCGATGAAATCCAACATGATATCCTCCAACTCCGCTTCTTTCATGCGCCCGTGTCCCGCCGCCACGCTCGCTTCCGGAACCAACGCCCGTATCTCCGAGGCCACGCGCCCGATGGCGGAGATTCTGCTCACGACGACGTAGACCTGACCCTTGCGCCCCAATTCCCGCCGCAGGGTTTCGCGAATGATCCCGTCGCTCTGTTCCATCACATAAGTCTGAACCGGATAGCGATCCTCCGGCGGTTCCTCGATGATGTCCATATCCCGCAACCCCAGCAAAGACATGTGCAAGGTCCTCGGAATCGGCGTGGCAGTCAGCGTCAACACGTCCACATTCTTCTTGAGCGCCTTGATGCGTTCCTTGTGCCGCACACCGAACCGTTGTTCCTCGTCTATGACGAGCAATCCGAGATCCTTGAACGCGACGTCCGTCGAAAGCAGGCGATGCGTACCGACGATCACATCGATCATGCCCTTTTCGAGCTTCTTGATCAACGCGCGCCGTTCATCCGCCGAGCGGAAACGGGACAGGACGTCCACCGTGAACGGAAAGTCGTCGAAACGCTCTTTGAAAGTGTTGTAATGCTGGCTTGCCAAAATGGTGGTCGGTACGAGGACGGCGGCCTGTTTCCCGTCTGCGACGCACTTGAACACCGCCCTCAGCGCCACTTCCGTCTTTCCGTAGCCCACGTCGCCGCAAAGCAGGCGATCCATGGGCACAGGCTGCTCCATATCTTTCTTGATGGCGGCGATGCTCCGCAGCTGATCCTCGGTTTCGGCATAGGGGAATTTGTCCTCGAAATCTTTCTGCCAGACAGTATCCGCCGAAAAAGCGTACCCGCGGGCGGCCTTGCGTTCCGCGGACAGTTCCACCAATTCTCCCGCCATCTGCGCGATGTCGGCTTTTGCCCTCGCTTTCGCGTTCTTCCATTCGTTCCCGGAGAGTTTGTTGAGTTTCGGCCGGCTTTCTCCCCCGCCGATGTATTTCTGCACGACGGATATCTGCTCCGCAGGCACATAAAGCACGTCGTTTCCGGCATACTTAATCTTCAGATAATCGCGTTTCACGCCTTGCACGGCGATCTGTTCCATGCCCGCGTACTTTCCGACGCCGTGGAATTCATGCACCACAAGATCGTCTGCGGCAATGTCGGTAAACGCGCGAATGGGCTTCCCTTTCTCTGAAAACTTCGTCCGCCGTTTCCGCACGGGCGCGTGGAAGACGTCCGCGTCGCGGAGCCACACTTTCTTCTCGCCGGTCAGCTCGATCCCCGCCGCGAGTTCACCTTCCGCCAAATGCACACGCCCCGCCAAATCTTCCCGCAGCAGCAAGTCGCGCAAGCCGGAGAGGCGTTCCGCCGCGGAACAGACGATGGTGATCTCAAATCCCTGCCTGATATAACGTCGGAGTTCCCGGACGAGCATCTCCATGCTGCCCCCCATCACGGGGGGTTGCTTCGCCGTGCGGACGATGTTCCTGACAGCGGCTCCGGCATCCGTTCCGCCGGGCGGAAAATCTTTCGGTCTGCGCCGGCAGGGGGTGAACACGCAGAGCCTGTGCCGCGTTGCGTACAGCGTGTGAATGTCCTCCGTTCCCGCAAACCCGGAAAAATCCTCCGGCGCCGCCCGCCCTTCGGAAAGCAGAACGCGAAAATCCTCGGCGGCTTCCTGTTCCCGCAGGGAAACCGCCTCCCTTATGCGATTCGGGTCGTCCACGACAACAAGCCCGCTTTCCGGAAGGTAGTCCGTCATGTTCACAGGCGTATCCGTAAAGTAGGTCACATAGTTTTCGAGCAGTTGCCTGTTGGACAGAGCGCCGACAAACGACAGCAGCGTATCGCGCCTGTTCTCCAACATCTTTCGGATACTTTCTTCCGCGCGCGCGGCGACCCCGTCATAAGCGCGGGCGATGCGGGAAGCGGCGCGCCGCCGCATTGCTTCGTCGGGCAACAATTCGGCGGCGGGACAGACGACGCAGCGATCTGTTTTTTGGACGGTCTTTTGACTCCCCGCGTCGAAAAACCGGATCGACTCGATCTCATCCCCGAAAAATTCCACGCGCACGGGATAAGGCGCATCCGGCGGAAACAGATCCAAAATGCCGCCCCGTACGCTGAACTCCCCTTTGTTTTCGACGAAAGACACCCGTTCGTAGCCCATGAAGGAAAGCCGTCCGCGCACAATGGCGGCATCCGCCTCCCCGCCGGTCACGAGCGTAAAAATCCGATCAAAAAAAGCCGCCGGTTCGATCATTTTTTTCAAAACCGCCGACGCCGGCGCGACGATGACGTTGCCGCCCGCCTTGTTCAGCGCAACCAAAGCCTCGATCCGGGCGTAAAGCCCGTCGCGGCTCTTGGCCTCAAACCCCGAAAAAAACGGATCGTCTTCGGGAACCGTAAAGATGCCGCGGCCGACAAAAAACGAAAGGTTCTTCGCGATGATTTTCGCGCGATCGAAATAAGATGTGACGATCAGGCAGTTCCCGTCCGATCCGCGCAGCATGTCCGCGACGATCGGCGCGATCCCGCCCTCAGACAAACCGGAAATGTGGACGATCCGCCCCTCATCCATTGTACTTCGTCATCGCGGCGTCCGGTCCGTCGGT
>JAISML010000164.1 GCA_031276775.1 Eubacteriales Family XIII. Incertae Sedis bacterium
TATTTGCCGCTTACGATCCGTCCCGCAGGGTTTATTGCGTGCGGGGTACGATCCGGAAAAGTGAAAGCGGTTTGTGAAAGATGGGTTACGGTTTGAAGGTGCGGAAACGCTGTCAATTCATGAAAGTCGGTGGTACAAGAGTGTGGGGATGACACAACCTGCTGAGGATACGAACGCAGGGTTTTGGCATCGCTGCCCGTTTTGGTGTAACCTAACATTTCCGCATGCCAACAATATATTTTCACCAATTTCTTTGATAGGTTGGATTGTTGTTCTCATCTATTATCAGTGTGTATCCCATACATTCCAATATTTTGTCATTTTCATCTCTGTTCAGAAAACTCCTTACCAATTTTGAAAAGGCATCATTGCAATTTAGCACGCTCTCAAAAGACAGACCTCTTCGTTTATGGACATCATAATACAAAGGCATGATAAGGAGAATTTCTCTTTGATCTAAAACGCCCAAAACCATGCTCAGCGCCGTTAAACCATTTGAAAAGTATTGTTGATTTGAAGATCTAAGTGAATAAGTTGCCATGTTTATGGCAAAACATAATAGCAACCAAGCAATATCAATTGAGATGCCATTGCATACCGACAGTTTATCTTCTTTTGAAAGAGATACATAGGCGGCGGTAATTCTGTTTAATTCGATATCCATTTTTAACATAGAACCAGGAATATCTTTCATCCAATATTCCCCATTGTCTTTTGCTTTTTTCAAGTTGAGTTTAAGCTCTGATATAATATGCATATTTTCTCCAATTTCATTCTAAATTGCTTGGGTGTATAAAATAGTCGCCTTTTTGTATATATCCTGCGTTTTTTAACATTTCCATTTCTCTTGCAAAGACTGTTGGACCTGGATACCTTGAATTTTTTGAAATCGGATTTTTCTCCGTCATAGGCGATGCCATATAAAAATTCTGTTTATTTTCAATGCCAGCATTAACCTACGCATCATTCTTTGCTAAAGTCCAATTAGGATCATTTAAAACATCGTGACCTTTCCAGTTTTTTGCAACAGCAGTATCTTCCAACTTACCTATAACTCTTAAATCCTTAGAAGAGTTCAAGTTTGACTTTCCGCCCATCGTCTCTTTCACCGCTCTCCCCGTTCCCGCAGGTGCGTTTCCGCCGGTGGCGTACTCGACGGCGGCGTTGGCGAAAAGGCTGCTTCCGACGCCGCCGGGGGTCAGGGTGCCGGTCGAAGCCATCTGCACCGTGTCGATCGCGGTGTCGACGAGCGTGTCCGCGGTTCCGCGTCCGAGGGTGGAAGATAGCAGGGTCGGCAGAATGCCTGTCGTGCCTACCGCGGCGCCGGCGATGACGGAGCCGGTTCCGCCGCTTGCGGCGCCGAAGATGCTTCCGTTCAGAAAACCGTCGGCGGCGCCTTCTTTCCGGTCTTCCCCCTGGCGTGCGCTCGATATGCCGCCGACGACGAGCCCGCTTGCGCCTCCGATCATCGAACCGATGAGTACGGGGGCGAGGATGGAACCCGCGAGTCATCCGGTCAGGGCAGTGGCGACGATAAGGCCCGTGATGATCACGACGCCGGCGATGATCTTGAGTGCGGTTTTCGCGCCCGCACGCAGTCAAAACCCCCGATTTCGCATCCGCCCGCAGTCGCAAATTATTTTTGTTCCGTTTCAACCATTGAAACACGATGCCCCGAAGAAAGCAAGGGGACTTCGCCGTTTTTTGACAAAATGCAAACTTTCCGCTTGTCATTGCGTCCGCCGTGTACGATAATAAAATTGCTGTTCGGGCTTGTACGGAAAACCGGAGAAACGGAGTCGCCATGCGTTACAACATCGGAATCGATCTGGGCGGAACCAACATCGTCGCGGGGCTTGTGGATGAGGATGGGAAGATCCTGTCCAAATCAGGGCTTCCCACCCTGGCCGGCCGTCCCGCCCGGGCGATCGCCGCAGATCTCGCCGCACTCGCGCGGGACGTCGCGGAGAAAGCCGGCATTTCACCGCGCGACGCAAACAGCGTCGGCGTCGGCATTCCCGGAAGCGCCGACAAAACAACAGGCGCCGTCGAGTACGCCTGCAATCTCGGCTGGCATGACATACCGCTGCGGGATATGCTCTCCGATGATTTGGGTTTGCCCGTTTACTTGGCGAATGACGCCAACGCGGCGGCTTACGGGGAATACATCGCCGGCGCGGCAAAAGGCTCTGACAGCTTCGTCATGCTCACGCTGGGCACGGGCGTCGGCGGCGGGTTGATCCTGCGCGGAAAAATCGTCGAAGGGTTCAATTCCGCGGGGATGGAAGTGGGACACATGGTCATCGCAAAAGGCGGACGCCCCTGCCAATGCGGACGGTCGGGCTGTTTTGAACGATACGCGAGCGCTTCGGGACTCATTCTTACGGCGAAAGAATACATGGCGCGCCGGCCGTCATCCCTCCTGTGGGATTTGTCGGGGGGCGATCCGGACAAGGTGGACGGGCGCATGCCTTTCGATGCGATGAAGCAAGGCGATCCGACCGCGAAAGAGATCGTCGACGTCTACATAGACGATCTGGCCTGCGGGCTGACGAGCATCATCAACATTCTGCAACCCGAGATCTTAGCGTTGGGCGGCGGTATTGCCGCGCAGGGCGAAACGCTCTTGGCGCCGCTGCGCACAATCGTTTCGCGCGAGGTATACAGCCGAACCTCCGCGCGAAACACGCGGATCGCCGCCGCCGCGCTGGGCAACGACGCGGGGATCGTCGGCGCGGCGAATCTCTGCGGGGAAGCGCGCCGCTGACGGAATGTCCCGTTCCCCGGGATCCCGCGGACGAACGGGGAGGTTTTTTACAGGTCTGCCGGATCGACGGGTTTCGTCATGTCAAACCGGAAGAATTTGGGCAGTCCGTCCACCATCTTCTCCGTCGCTTCCCCTCTGACCAAGGGTCTCAGGTATCTGACCATCGCTTCGGTCACATCGGCGCCGTCTTTTGAAATCCATTCGGACGGGACTTTCTTTTCTTTGTTTGCGACGCCGCCCAAAGGCGTCGCCGCATAACGGATCAGGTACGGTTCATCCGAAGTCCGCCGGATCGTGATCATCACGTCCGTGACGCCTTGAAGCGCGGTTTCCACCGCACGGTACCCGCACTCATACGACTCTTTCAGATCCGTGGCCGAGGCAAGATGCGCGGCGGCGCGTTGCAGGGTGCTGAATTGGATCGGGCGGGTTTTCAGACTGTCGATCCTCACCCGTTCTTTGACCATGGCTTCCAGCGCCGAAGCGACGCCGCCCAAGGTTTTGTGTCCGAACATGTCCTCTGCCGCGCCGGTGTCCGCCAGATAGGAACCGTCCGCCAATCGCACGCCTTCCGAGACCGCAACGACAATATGCCGTTTTTCTTTCACCAATTGCGTCACCCGGTCAACGAACGCGTCGGGGTCAAACGGCGCTTCGGGCAGGTAGATCAGATGCGGCGCTCCGATACCGTCCCGCCGCGCCAAGACCGAAGCCGCCGTGAGCCATCCTGCGTTTCTGCCCATGATCTCCACGATGGTGACGGCGGGAACGGGATAGACGATCGTGTCCAAATACACCTCCGCGACGCTTGTTGCCACATAGCGCGCCGCGCTGCCGAAACCCGGCGTATGATCCGTCTCCTCCAGATCGTTGTCGATGGTCTTCGGGATGCCGACGGCCACGATGTCCTCCCCCTTTTCCCGAAAGAACGCCGCCAGCCGGGAAACCGTGTCCATCGAATCGTTGCCGCCGTTGTAGAAGAAGTAACCGACGTTGTATTCCCTGAGTATCCCGAGAATCCGCCCGTAGACGTCCGCGCTGTCCTTGGGCAATTTGTAGCGGGAACTGCCGAGCGCCTGCGCGGGGGTATGTATGAGCAGTTCAAAATCTTCCGTCGTGCGCATCCGCTCCGAAACGTTGATGATTTTTCTTTCCAGCAATCCCTGCATGCCGTTGAGCGCGCCGAGTACGTGCCCGATCCTGCCGCTCGCCATGGCGCCCGCGACGGCGCCCGCGACGGATGCGTTGATGGCGGACGACGGTCCTCCGCTCTGTGCGATCAACATGTTCTTTCCTGCCATTGTTGCCTCCCTTTTCATTCAAGCGCCGGAGCAAACCCGCGTTTCGCGACGTGCACCGAACCATTGGAAAATGTGCGGGAACAAACATTGCGTCTGTCGTGCCTTTTCACCCGCACCTCTCATTTGTTATTGCAACAGAACCCCTCTCGCATCCCTTTTTTGGGGATTACAGATTATCAAAAGACCTTCGACAAAGCCCCAAACGGCGGAAACGGGAGAGAGCAATCCCAAAGAGCATAGGCTGATGACCAACTGTATGACCGCTTTCTTCGTGTATCCCAGATAAAAATTGTGCACGCCGAGACCGCCGAAGAATATGCCGAGCAAACCCGCCGCGACTCTGCTTTTGTGATCCGTGTACGATCCGGGCGCCTGATCGCGCGCAGGTTGTTGTTGGTACTGTTGTTGATATTGCTGTTGGTACTGCTGTTGGTATTGCTGTTGGTGGTGTTGCTGATGCTGTTGTTGCGTTTGTTGATACTGCGGTTGTTGGGGTTGGGATTGCTGTTGCTGCCGCGGCCGTCTCCGGGCATAACGGTCGTCCGAAGCGTCTTCGGCAGCGGAAACCCTCACTTCCGCCGCTTCCCCGCCCGGCGCATTCACGCGATTCTGCAGGACTTTTTCCTTTTGCCTGCTGTATTCCTCGGAGGAGAGAACGCCGGCCTCGAAAAGTTCTTTGAGCGACTGCATCGATTGTTCGTAATCCATTTTTCTTCCCGCTTTCTTTCCGCCAAACGCTGCGCGTTACGCGAACCTTCCCCCTGAAACCACACAGGTACGCCGGAACCGTTTGCCACATGCGTCACAAACAAACATTGCCGAAAAGAGTATATCAAAAAAAGACGGTGTTCACAATCGGAATTGCGCGCACGGTGCAAAATTCGGAATTTTCGGGATTTCGGGATTGCGGAAAATTTCACGCAAACAGAGGGGAATCCTCATGCGGGGCG
>JAISML010000213.1 GCA_031276775.1 Eubacteriales Family XIII. Incertae Sedis bacterium
ATCATTGCGGCGAAGTCTTCGCAGGCGCGGTACGCGGCGCGGAAAGCGGGCGCGGATGACGTGGGCGCGGCGACGGACGGCGCCCGCGAACTTGAAAACGAGATCTGCGATCTCCTCTATCATCTCCTGGTGTTGATGGCGGAACGGGACGTACCGCTTGCGGACGTCGCAGCCGTCCTGCGGGAACGATCCGCCAAGACCGGAAATCTGAAGAAATTTAAGACGACGGACAGGAACAGCTAATCCGGTTGATGGTTCCCGTTGCGCTCCGTGCCTTTGCAATGGTATAATTTCAATGAAAAGAAGAGAGAAGAGAAGAGAAGAAAAGAAAAAGAAAAGAAAGGCACGGAACAATGAAAGCGCAAAAGGAGAAAACGATCGAAGAACTGAAAGCGAAAAAGGGTTACATCTGCGACATGGACGGGGTGATCTACCACGGGAACGTTCTGCTTCCCGGCGTGAAGGAATTTGTGGATTGGCTCGTGACGAACGATAAGGCATTTCTGTTTCTCACGAATGCCAGCGAGCGCTCACCGCTGGAACTCAGACAGAAACTGAGCCGGCTCGGTTTGGATGTGCCGGAGGGGAATTTTTACACCAGCGCTTTGGCGACCGCGAAATTCCTGTCCAATCAATCGCCCGGCTGCACGGCTTACATCATCGGCGCGCCCGGTCTGCAGCATGCCCTGTACAGCGCGGGCATTACGCAGAACGATGTGGATCCCGACTACGTGGTGGTGGGGGAGACACGGACGTATACCTACGACAGTATTTTGCGGGCGACGACGCATGTCCTGAACGGGGCGCGCCTCATCGGCACAAACCCCGACATCACAGGTCCTGCGGAAGAGGGGATCATACCCGCGTGCAAGGCGTTGGTGGCGCCCATCGAGATTGCGACGGGACGGCAGGCCTATTTTATCGGAAAGCCCAATCCGCTCATGATGCGCACCGGCTTGCGCATGCTGGGCGTTCACTCGGAGGAAGCCGTCATGATCGGGGATCGCATGGACACCGACATCATCGCAGGCATAGAAACCGGAATCGATACGGTGTTGGTGCTTACGGGCGTCACGCGGAAAAGCGACATCGGGAAATTCCCTTACAGACCAAAGCACATTCTGCAGAGTGTGGGAGACATTCCCGGTTACAGAGGGGCGCCGGCCTGAGGGAGCTCCGATGCATGTCCGTCCGCTCATTCGGCGTTCAGGATACTGACCTCACCCGAATGCAGAATGCCGCGTTCGCCGTTTGCGTATTCGACCGCAAGGCTGCCGTCGTCGCCGATTGCCAAGGCGATGGCGTTTTCTTTTTGTGCGCCGCGTATGACGTGGATGGGTTTGCCCACGATCATGGAGCGGCGTCGGTAATGCTCCATGAGCGGCTTGCTGTCCGAAAGATCGCCGCAGACGGCAAGCGTCCGTTCGATCAGGACGGCGGCGAAGCGGTTTCTGTCACGCGCGGGCAAGCGTATTGAGCCGGCGACGCGGCGGATTTCTTTCGGGAAAGCCGTTTCCGGGACATTGATGTTGACGCCGACGCCGAGGACAAGGGCTTCGATGCCGCCGCTTTCTATGTCACTGATCGCCTCCGTGAGGATGCCGCAGACTTTTTTTCCGTCCATGAATATGTCGTTGACCCACTTGATCCGCGGAGGGGCATCTTCGCACACACATTCTATTGTCTCGCAGACGGCCGTCGCCGCAGCGATTGTCGTGAGCAAGGATCGTTCCATGTTCGACGCGGGTTTTAAAATGAAACTGAGATATATGCTGTCGGCCGCCGGGGAGCAGAATGTCCGCCCCCGTCTGCCGCGGCCGGCGGTCTGTTCGTCCGCCGCGATGACGAGACCGAACGGAATCCCGCCGGCGGAAGCCTCGGCGATGATCCGCTTCGCCTCATTGTTCGTCGAGTCGATTGTGCGATGGATGGACAGGGGCGGCGCGACGCGGGAAAACCACGGCGACAGACCCTGCGCGGAGAGGATGCGGCTTTCGTCCGAAAGGGCGTAGCCTCGGTTCGTCCCCGACGTTATGGGATAACCCGCGCGCTTGAGGTCTGACACCGCTTTCCAGATCGCTGTCCTCGAGACGTTCAGCGACTTTGCCAGGGACTCACCCGATACGGGCTTCCCTCTGTTTTTTTCCAATGCGCGCAACGTTTCTTCACGGATGTTCATGCGTTTCACCCCCGGGATCTCTCTGTGCGATCATTTTAACACAAATTTCGCTCCGGATTCGGCGAGATCGGCAAAAAACCGGGACTGTCTCAGGCGTCGAGCGCCATGAATGCTTCGAAGTCATTTTGGATCGGCTCGAACGTGGCATTCCAATACGCGTCGTCGTGCAAGTCCATGCCGATGCGCATTGCGTGTTCGTAAATGTTCCCCGCGCAACTCTCCGCAAGAAACTGTTTGTATCGCTTCATGAAGCCGGACGGTTCCCGTTCGTAAGTCGCGTACAGACCGTTGGCGAACAGAAAGCCGAAGATGTACGGAAAGTTGTAGTAATGAAAATCGGGGATGTAGTAATGCGGTTTGCACATCCACATGAAAGGATGCGACAGATCGGCATTCAAACCTTTCCCGTAGGCTGTTGTTTGCGCATCTTTCATGAGTGCGCAGAGTTCTTTCGCGTCCGGCGCCCGCGTCTCCCGGATCCGGATTGCGGCGTCCTCAAACAAAAAACGGCTGAAAATATCCACGATCCCCTGTGTCGCGCCGGTCAGCCCGATGTGGAGGATCGCCCTGCGCGCGTCGCGGCGGCTTGACCGCAGCATCGACTTTTGCAGGACGGTTTCGTTGAAAATCGCGGCGGTTTCGCACAGCGACGTCGGAGCGTCCCGAAACGCGAGCGGCATGCCGTCGAGTTGCAACCCGTGGAAAGCATGTCCCAGCTCATGCGCGATCGTGCGCATGCCGGAATAGGAAGCCGAGTAATTGAGCAGGATGCGGCTGCAACCTTTGTCGGGCAGATCGCAGCACAGGGCGCCTCCGATTTTCCCCGTTTCGGCAGGGAAATCGATCCAGTGATCGGCAAAGGCCGTTCGGAACAGGTCCCCCATTTCCGGATGAAAGTCCGCAAAAACTTCGGTGAGCAACGCGCGCGCTTCCCCGGGGCCGTACTGCGTCCGATCATCGTCCGGCGGCGCGCACAGCTCATGGTAGGGCAGACCGTCCGCCCAACCCGCGCGACGCGCCCGCTTCGACAGATATGCCTCAAACAAAGGCAGACGCCGTCGCACGGCGTCCATCATGGCGTCGAGCGTTTCGCGATCCATCCTATTGTAAAAAAGCATCTGATCCAGCACTGTGTCGAAACCGCGCAACGACGCGGTCAGAAGACCCTCCCCTTTCACCGCGTTAAAGCAGGCCGCCATCGGCAGCGCATGCTTTTCACAGCAACGCGTCTCCGCTTCATAGGCTTTCTTCCGTATCCGCTGCGAGGGATGGTTTGCAAGCGCGCGCAGTTTGGAAAGCGGGAGCGCGTCGCCGATCGGCGTCTCCGGATCCTCATCCAAGGCGTCCAACGCATCTGCGGACGTCAGCGGTTCCCGGGCGGTCGCGTCGATGCGGTTTCGCAATTCCTGCCACGCGAAAGAGCCGTTCTGTTGCATCTTTTGAACCGTTCGTTCCAATTCTTTCGGCAGCATATGCGCCGTCATCATCCTGCAGTCCCGTATATAGGGCAGGTAGGGACGCCATTCGGCATGCAGGGCGTCGAAATCCTCCGCACCGAGCATACGAAACAGATCGGCCAAAATCCGTTCGCGATCCGTGCGAAGATTTTCGATGCGCATCAGACAACGGTTTGCCTCGGCGTGATCGTATTCGACCATCAGCGTAAGCCGCACAAAAGCGGATACGTCGCCGGCAAGCGAACAGAAAGCCTGTATGTCTTCAAGGAATTTTGGCGTCGGGACGCGTTCTTTCGCGGGAAAGTCCGACAGACGGCGGCTCAGTTCTTCGGCCGCGTTCAAATCCCGTGTGAAGCGGGGATCGTCAAAGGAATCGTACAAAACGGACAGATCCCAATGGTCGGCGCTGTTGTCCTTTGCACGCACCGCCCCGTCCCCTGCTTGTTTGTCGTTCCCCGACGGCGCGTCGCCCCCGCGGCTGTTTTTCCGGTTCATTGCGGCACATCTTCTTTCCACGCGCACAGACCGAGTGCGACCAACATGGCAATATAGGTTTCCGTCGCGTCTTTGTCGCTGCCCGCGACCGCATAGGCGACACGCTCCGCGATCTCGGCCACGGAGTGTCTGCCGTCGATGTGATACTGGATGAGCAATTCCATCAGCGCGCTGTCCGTCAATTTGGGTCTGCCTTCGGTTTGATACCGGCGCAAAGCCTCCCGCTTTTCTTCGGTGTCCGCGTAATCGTCCAAGGCGCCGCAGGGACCGCGGTACAGGCGGACGGGAATGGGCGCGTTCCCCGGGATCGCCGCCTCTTCCTCCGGAAGTTTGTCCTCGGTGAACGCAAGATTTCCGTCCCTCAGGCGTTTCATGGCGCTTTGGAGCGCGCGCACGGTTTTTTCGCATGCGCTTTTTTCCGTTCCGTCAAAGAAGCCGATCAGTGTCTCCGCGGAAGAAGAAAAGACATCCGTATAAAACGCCAGGGCGCGCGCCTGTTGCGGAGAGGAAAGATCGGACCGCGCCGTCACGGAGACGAAGCGCCGCTGCAGCCGCGACAGAAGCTCCGTTGAGACAAGGCGGACGTCCTGCAGGGAAAGCTGCGCGAAGAACCACGCATACGACGCCGCGAACGCGGAGGCTTTCTTCATCAGCAACGGACTGATGACGTCGGGCGTGTCGCCGTTCGTATGATAAAACTTGTCCGGCCACTGGGACAGCATCAGCGTCGGAATGCCGACGGAAGGATCCGAAAGAATGAAATTGTCGCTTCCGGAAACAAAGCCGCATTCTGCGCTGTTGAACAGAGGCAATCGGTAGGCGGGAGAGAATCCGGGGACGTCACGGCGCAATTCCTCCAGGATGAGCGAGCCCAGCGCGCCCGAAAACGAGGGAAGGGCATCCGGTACGTCGCTCAATGTCAGCGGACCGTATCCCAATTCCTGTTTGCCTCCGACCATGTCCAAATTGACGGCGGCCTTGACGCGCCGCAGATCGCCCTGCGATTCGATGTAAGCGAACGTGCCGGTGAATTCGGGAACCAGCAACAGGCGAATACCGCGTTTCGGCGTGGGCAACCGACCGCTTTCCGTCAGATCGCGGATGGCTTTCATCGCTTCCGCCGCTGCGGAGACGCCGCTCAGATTATCGTTGGCAGAGGGTTTTGGATGGCAAAGATGTGCGAGAATCCAAACTTCCTCCTCCGTTTCCCCGGGCAGGAACGCCGATACATTTTCGAAAGTTCCGTCCCGAAATTCCGCGTCGACGAAACAGGTGATCTGCGGAAACGCCGGCTTTGACGGATCGGCTTCGTGCGCGGCCGAAACTGCGCGGCACTGCGCCGCCAACCGCTCCCCTTCCTCCGGAGAGAGAACGAAGCCAAACGGTTTGACGTCCTCTTCCTTCGTCCACCAAAAGGACGTATACTTTCGCGCGTTCCACATTTCCCGTCTGGTGCGCGCCCCTTCGTTTTCCACCACATAGTCGGACAGGAAACCCACCGCGCCGCCTTTCCGGATCGCCCAATCGAGATAGGCGTTGAAATCGTCACGGATGAAAACCGCTTTCCCTCTCAGGGAAAGGTCTTTGTAGGCATCCGGCCCGCTGCCTTTGTCGAGCAGGACGACGTCGAGCGGCCTGTCGCGGTAGTCGCAGGGGAAGCTCTTTTGAAAGACGCCGATGGGATCCGCGCCGAAGTCGGCCAACACCCTGTCCTCGGGTGTGACCATGCGGCACCGGGCTCCGGCGCAATTCCATTCCCGAAAAGCGCTTTGCGACATGTAGCGGCGACCGTACACGGCGGGATAGGAGAGAATTTCCGCCGGTATGCCATAGCCCCGCAAAAGCTCCCGGCATTCTTTTGCCGCGTCCCTGTACGCTTCGGACGCCTGCAAACGATGGTATGCGGACAGCGATCGGATGACCGACAGCATGCGTTCGGAAGAGATGGTTTGCTCAATCATTCGGATCGTCTGTTTCATGTCCTGCTTCTTTCTTCAATATCTCATCTACGACTGCCGTTTTGCGCCATTTTCCACCAAAATAGTAGGGAACGAGGATGGCGAGTCCCATCGCCCAGCCGATCGCGTAGCACCAATGCATATCGTTCCCGCCCAGGTAATGGGACAGCAGGAAAGCGGCGGGTACGCGGGCAAGCCACAGACTGACCAGCGTGGCGATGGTCGGGACGAGCGATCTGCCGGCGCCGCGCAGAATGCCGATCAGCATGTACTGCAAGGTTGAAATCACGTAAAGCGGAATTACACGGATCAGGTACGCGTTGCCGGCTTCAACCACGGCAACGTCTTTCGTGAACAGATACATCAGCTGCGACTGCAAGGGCAATACGATCGCGCAGAGCAACGCGCACAGAGCCACTACCAGCAAGGTTGTGGCCCGAATGCCCGTTTTCAGACGATCCTGTTTGCCGGCGCCCAAATTTTGTCCGACGTAGGTCGTGATTGCCGTCGCCAGACTCGTGACGGGCATAAACACGAACCCGTCGACTTTCACCGCCGCGTTGTATCCGGCGATAAAAACGGCGCCGTAACTGTTGATCAGCGGCTGCATCACCATCATGCCGACGGAGAACAGCGCGTTTTGCAGACCGATGGGGAGTCCGATTTTCATGGAGGCCGCAAAGTCGGTTTTGTTGATGCGCAGATGCAGAAAACGGAATTGCAGTTCCGGATATTTGCGTTTGATGACGACGATGCTCGCGATCCAGCTGAACAATTGCGAAAGCACGGTGGACCAGGCCACGCCCGCCACGCCCCACGGGATGACCACGACGAAAAGATAGGCCAGAACCACATGCAAAAGGCTGGAGGAAATGAGAATGTACAGCGGTGTGCGGCTGTCGCCGAGACCCTGTATGACGCTCGCGTTCACGTTGTATCCGAATTGCGGCAACATGCCGATATAGTAGATGATCATATAAAGTTTCGCAGGTTCGAACACATCTTCCGGAACGTTCAGCAAATTCAAAAAAGCGCCGGTCGTGAAGACGGCGAGGATCGTCAGGGGGATGGATATGATGAACATAAACGCGTGCATCGTGGAAAATACGGAACGGACTTTTCGCATGTTGTTTGCGCCGAAAAACTGACTGACCAGGATCGACGCTCCCAGACCGAGTCCGAGAAATATCGAAGTGATCATGTAGATGATGGGGAATCCCGCGCCCACGGCGGCCAACGCCTCCGTGCTGACATGTATTCCGACGACCATGCCATCCACAACGGTGTACAATTGTTGAAAGATATTGCCCGCCAAAATGGGCAGGGAAAAGAGGAGAATGCGCGACAGCGGTTTCCCTTGCGTCAGATCCATGCCGATTTCCCCGGTTCCGCCGTTCTTTTTCATCTATGCTCCCGCGCCTTTCTTTTGGCTCAGGAAATGCGTCGCCGCGAAAGCGCTTTCAATTTGCACCGCCACCAAATTTCTGATCGGGATGACCCGGTAATCGACCGCGTCTTCCAAGGCCTGCACGCGGCTCCGCAGTTCTTCCTCCGAGGATTGCCGCACTTCCGACAGGATGTTTCGGGCGGTTTCGCCGGGAGCCTTTTCCAGTTCGTAAATGCAGGCTCTGCGCAGCAAGCCGATGAACAGGCAAAGATAATAGCCCGACAGCCAAAGGTTGTCCAATTCTTCCGACACGGTGCCGTTTGCGTCGAATTCGGGATTTTGCGCACGGATTTTTCTCAGCGCAAGGTCGGCTTCAAAGCCCGCCGCATGTTCCGCCGCAAGACCGGGGAACGGGTTGTCCGCCGAGAGAAAGGATTTGATTTTGCCGTATTGGGTTTTGATGAAACGTCCGATCTGTTCGGATCGGCGTATGTTTTCGAGTAGGAGTTCCCGTCGCGTACGGCTGACGGGACTTGTGTCTTCACTTTTGCGATTGCAGAAATAGGGTAGTTCCGCCATCAGAACGAGAGAATCACAGACCGTTTTGATATAGTCCGCGCTGCAACTGCCGCAGTCGAAAGTCGAGGCGTCGAAAGCGCCCATGTTGTCTTCAATGTAATCCACCAGCGCGCGCGTCGACATCATGCTGTGTACGCCGGGCGAATATTTTTCTCCGTAAATGGATTCCGGTTCTCCCAATTGGAGCGGAATCGCCTGACGCGCCGCCGCCCGCTCCAGGGCCAGGCAAAATTCCGCGTCGCGTTCGGTGCTGTACCAATACGCGCCGCCGAAAGACGCGTTGTGCAACGAAAAGACAAACGAAGGTTTCGTTTCTTGAATCAAACGCATAAGCGTTTGCGTCTCGGGGATCGGATCGTTGAAATGCAACGATTTGTAATCGATGGGAAACGTCCACTCCACCTGCTGTCTGCCCGGAGGCCGGTAGAAATGTTCCGCGTAATGCCACAGATCGAACGGACCTTTGAACCAACCCTCGTTCAGTTTCGTGCCGTCCGGATCGATGCAGTGAATCAAATACCAGGTAAAGCCCGTCTCCTCCAACAGAGCGGGATCGCCGCAGAACAGATCCGCGAGCGTCAGCAGGGTCATCGCCCCGATCGGCTCATTGGGATGCGGGCAGGCGAAACACAGCGCGTTTTTTTCTCCGTTTCCCAACTTCGTGCAGAGGATCGGATGTCCTTTGCGGGAAGTTCCGACTTCCATCAATGTGACATCGCTTGGATAACGCCGCGCGCGTTCGCGCACAAGCGCATCCATTTCCGCAACCGTCAAAAACACTTGATAATCCGGTATTCTGTCAAGAATCGCTTCGATATTCATTGTCAAACTTCCCGTGCCTCCTTTGCGATTTCTTCTGTGTTATGTCATCTGCCGCAACAAGGTTTTCCGCATTACGGTCGGGGGGCAGCGCACTAGCGACCGCCGCCCC
>JAISML010000274.1 GCA_031276775.1 Eubacteriales Family XIII. Incertae Sedis bacterium
CTCCCCGGCGGTAACGATTCGGAAAATTCAATTCGGGATTCAAAATTCAAAAAGCAAAAAACCAAATTTTCAGAAAATTGTTGACAAGCGCGATGTCGTGCGGTATGATAACGAAAAAAATAAACACTTCATGATGTCAGTTTATGTAGCATTTACTTCATTGAGAGGGTGAGTATCTTGGCTGTTGCGGATAGGATTTCGAACGAGTACAAGAACATGTCACAGGCAAATCGAAAGATTGCCCACTATTTTCAGAGTGCACCCCGCGACGCGCTTTTCGACTCTCTTGCCGTTTTCTCACAAAAATGCGGGGTGAGCGATGCGACCTTGGTTCGCTTCGCTTACACGCTGGGCTATTCGGGATATTCCGACCTCCAGCGATCCCTGCGCGATGAGCTTGTCCCTTTGACGTTTCCGGCGACCGCCGCATCCCCGAAAAGCGCAGAGAGCGCAGAAGCGGAAAGAAATTTCCTGATCGGGGAAGCGGACAAAGCCCACAGGCGCATGACCGATACCTATGCGGAACTGAACCGTGACTTGCTTGACGATGTATGCAGGTGTTTGATGGAAGCCGACAGCGTTTTGATCGTCGGATACATGAACGCTTTCGGCGTCGCGGCGCATATGCTCCACCTGATGGACACGCTGCGGAGCAATGTCTTTTTTGCGCGGCTTTTGTTTGAAACCAATGAGATACACAGACACATCCACGAACGCGCCACCATATTGTTTTTCTCGTTTGAACCGCACTACAAATTCACCCATCAACTGATCGAACGGGCCCACGAAAAAGGCAGCGATACCATCCTGATCACCGACGCCTTGCTGAACCCGCTCGCGGCCCACGCAAAACGCGTACTCTGCGCAAAGACATACCGCGATCCGCAGTCCGGCTGCATGGACGTCAGCGCGCCGATCCATTTGATTTACGCCATGTCGCGGCATATGTCCGCGCAATACGGCGATCAAATAGAATCCTACCGAAAAATCAGTCTTCACCGATTTGAAGAATTTTTGGACTGACCGCGTTCCATTTCAACACAGGCGCCTGGCGCCTGAGACGAGGAAGGAGTTACCGGGAATGAGGGATCGAATCCTGCAGATCACAAAAACGCTCGTCGCGTTGGACAGCTTCACTTCTTCCCGCAAGGAACAGGCGGCTGCGGACTGTGTGTTTGACATGCTGCAGGCAATGCCTTATTTCCGCGAACACAGGGAACTTGCCGGCGCCGTGCCGTTGGAGGACGATCCGTACGGACGGCACGTTGTATACGGACTTGTGAAAGGGGCTTCCGCCGCGACGGT
Organism: Eubacteriales Family XIII. Incertae Sedis bacterium; assembly: GCA_031276775.1. Classification (GTDB taxonomy): domain Bacteria; phylum Bacillota; class Clostridia; order Peptostreptococcales; family Anaerovoracaceae; genus JAISGB01. Next base: position 1,306 of record JAISML010000274.1, read on the forward strand.
CGTGTTGCTTGCCCACTATGACGTAGTGAGCGTCGAGGATTACGGCACGCTGAAACCCTTTGCCTTCGACGTCGACCGCCTGCCCGGTGAATTGGGGAAGCAGGACGCCAATGCCGACCTGCGCCGCGACATCGCCTCCGGGGAATGGATTTTCGGCAGAGGCGCCGCGGATATGAAAGGCGGACTCGCGATCAATCTCGCCTGTTTGGAGGAATACGCCCGGCGACCGGGAAACGGCAACCTGCTGTTGCTGTGCGTACCCGATGAGGAATCCCTCTCGGCGGGCATGATACGTTCCGTCGATCTGTTGCTGTCCCTGCGGCAGACACACGGTCTGTCCTATGAATTGTTGATCGATTCCGAACCGACGCGCAGGGAAAACGGCGATCAAATCCTGCCCATCGGTACAGGCGGAAAATGTCTGCCCGCCGTCTTGGTGCAGGGGAAAAAAGCGCACGTGGGAAACTGTTTCGACGGCATGAACGCGCTCGGCATTCTCAGCGAACTGTTTGCGCTGACGGAACTTGCCACCGATTTTTCCGACGTATGCGACGGGGAGGTTTCACCGCCTCCCATATGGATTTCGCTTCGGGATCGCAAGCCGGAATACGACGTCTCCCTGCCGGCGCTCGCGGGCGGTCTGCTCAATGTTCTGTCTTTTTCCTCCACGCCCGACGAAGTGCTGCTCAAGTTGAAAGATCTGTCGGAACGCGCTTTCGCAGCCTACATCGCCCGCATGGAAGAGCGGCGCGCCGCCTATGACGCGAAGCGCGGAAACGACATGGCGTCCGCCGTTTCCCATACGCCGAACGTCATGCTCTACAAAGACCTGCTCGTTCACTGCCGGACGCGCGACCGAACCGGTTTTGAAACGTTTTACGCGACCCTGCGCGCCGAAATGAAGCAACGCGTGCAAGAGGGGGCGGAGAACCATTCCCGCGCCACGCTCACCATCATGGAAAAGGTTCTGGAGTACGCGGGCATCTACGATCCCGTCGTCATTTTGGGATTCTCGCCGCCGTATTATCCTTCGATGCTCAGCACAAACATTGCGGGCAAAGGGAAATGCATGTCCGAATACGTCGAAGCGCTGAGACGGGAATCGACGGAGAAGTACCGCATCGATCTCGTCACCGAGCGCTATGCCCCCGGGCTTTCGGACTGCAGCTACGCGGCGATCGACAAACCGTTTCGTTATGAGAGCTATGCCGAAAACACGCCGCTTTGGGGCGAAACGTACCACATCGATTTCAGCGCAATCGAAAGCCTGGGGATACCCTGCATGCTGCTGGGACCTTACGGGAAAGGTTTGCACCGGATGGAGGAACGCGTAAATCGCTTCGATCTGACGGAGCGCATTCCGCATTTGATCCAACACATCTGCGGATACATTTTCGCGCGATCCGAACAAGAGACCGCCCATCGAACGGAGGAGACACCGGAATGACAAGGTTTATCGGAAAACGGATTTTGACGGCGATACTCTGTATCTTCGTCGCGCTTTGCCTGAACTTCATCATCATCCACGCCGCTCCCGGAGATCCGATCCGCATCCTGGTCGGACCGAACAACACTTCGCCGGAGTTGGTCGAGGAATTGACGAAGAAATACGGTCTGGATCAACCCGAGTACGTGCAATTTCTGCGATATCTCGGCAATCTGGCGCGGGGCGATCTGGGCACTTCCATCTATACGGGCGAGGATGTGACGTCCATGATATGGGAGCGCATGGGACCGACCGCCCTGCTCGCGCTGACCGCCGCCGTGTTGGCTCTGATCATCGGCACCGCGATCGGCATATTCAGCGGAAGGCGCGTCGGATCAAAGCTGGATTCGTTCATAGGAAGCGTAAGCTATCTCTTCGACGCGATGCCCGTCTTCTGGCTGGGGCTCATGCTGATACTGATCTTCGCGTCCATATTGGGCATTCTTCCGACTGCGGGCATGGTGGACATACGCGCCGACAACGAAGGTTTCCTGCACGTGCTGGATGTCATGAAGCACATGATCCTGCCCGTGTCGGCGCTGACGCTGACGCTCATTCCCTACTACATGCGCATTGCCCGATCCGCCGTGGTGCAGGTCATCGGAGAGGATTTCATCACGACTTTGCGCGCGACGGGCATGCCGGAAAGCCGCATTTACCGCAAATACGTGTTCCGCAACGCGATCCTGCCGACCATCACCGTGTTCGGCATTCACATGGCGTACCTCGTCACCGGTTCGGCCATCGTGGAGATCGTGTTCTCGTGGCCGGGCATGGGCAGTTTTGTCATGACGGCCATTTCCCGCAGGGACTATTCCTTGCTGATGGGCATCTACTTCATCCTCAGCGTATCCGTCGCCGTCATGATGATCGTCGTCGATCTCGTGTACGCGGCGCTCGATCCGCGCATCCGTCACGCGAAATCATAGGAGCAAGGATATGTCACCCAAAAATTTCTTTCGTGTAATCAGGACAATTCCGCAGTTGCGCGTTGGATGCGTCATGTTGGCCATCCTGTTGATCGTCGTGGCATTCGCTCCGTTGCTCGCGCCTTACAATCCTTACGCCCTTTCGGAGGACATGGTCACCGCGCCTTCCGGCAAGCACCCGCTCGGCACCGACGGTCTGGGGCGCGACGTGCTCAGCATGCTGATCTACGGCGCACGCACCTCGCTGATGATCGGCGTCGTCGCATCCGGCATCGCCGGCGTCATCGGCGCCTTGCTCGGAGGCGTATCCGGGTATTTCAAAAAAAAGACGGGCTCCGTCATCGGGGAGATGATCAACATCTTCATGATGATGCCCACTTTCTTCCTGATCCTGATCGTCGTGGCGCTCTTCGGATCCGGCATGCTGAAAGTGATGATCGTCATCGGTCTGACCACTTGGGTCGGCAACGCGAAGCTGATGCGCGCGCAGGCGCTGTCCATCCGGGAGCGGGTAT
>JAISML010000275.1 GCA_031276775.1 Eubacteriales Family XIII. Incertae Sedis bacterium
GAGTCAGAGGAGCCCGACATCGATCTCGCCGGGTTCCTCGAGAAAATCACCCTCCTGTCCGACATCGACAATCACGATCGGGATGAAAACGCCGTGACGCTCATGACCCTGCACAGTGCGAAAGGGTTGGAGTTTCCGGTCGTATTCATGCCCGGCATGGAGGAGGGGCTGTTTCCGGGCGCGCGCGCCGCGGAGAGCGCAGGCGGTCTGGAGGAGGAACGTCGATTGTGCTATGTGGGTATGACGCGCGCCATGGAGAAACTCTGCCTGATCCGGGCGGGCGGCAGAACCATCTACGGTCGGTACGGAAACACGTTGGAATCCAGATTCCTGCGTGAGATAGACAAAGCGTATTTGGACGGCGCGGAACTCAGAGGCAGAGACACGACGGGACTTTTGCATCCGCCGACGGCGGGCTTTGACGGATACGCGGAAGCGGAGATCATCCGGCCGTTCGATCAGCTGAACCGTATCAAACAAAGCGCAGCGCGTCCGATCCGGGCGGATCTGACGCACTACGAAAACGGGGATCGCGTCAGGCACGGCAAATTCGGCGAGGGTGTGGTGCTGGAAGCCGATGAACGGGTGATCGTCGTCATGTTTGACACTGCGGGCAAAAAGAAGCTCGGACGGGGTTTCGCTCCGCTTGAACGGATTTAAAAGCGCGGCGCGGCGGGTTCGGTACGTCCGTTTTCCCGCTCTCCCGGCTCGGCCGCCGAAACGGGCCGATCCGCCATCTCCCGAAATTCGTCCTCGGTGATGATCCTGACGCCCAACTGTTTCGCTTTTTTGTTCTTGGCGGACGGGGACGCCGCGTCATTGTTGATGAGGTAGTCGGTCTTTTCGCTGACCGCGCCCGTCACCTTGCCGCCTTTGCTTTCGATGTACGCTTTTAAGGCGTCCCTGTTGCCATAGGTCGACAGGCTGCCCGTGACGACAAAGGTCAGCCCGTCAAGACCGCCGTCCGCGGACGCGGTCTCCTCGTCAAAGTCGATCTGCCCGAGAATGCGGCTGACTTTCTCTTTGTTGTCCGCGTTCGCAAACCAGTTCACAAAATTTTCGGCCATGGCCGTCCCGATGCCGTCAATGGCGACGAGATCCTGTATTGCGGCGTTTTCAATACGATCCCAATCGAAATCAAACGCTTTGCAGATCAGTTTTGCATTGGCCGAACCGATGCCGGGAATGCCAAGACCGTAGAGCAGCCGCGCTCCCGTCGTGTGACGCGCCGCGTTGATCGCCGCGATGAGATTGTCGTAAGACCGTTTTCCGAAACCGTCCGTTTCAATGATCTGCGCTTCGTAACGATCGATGCGAAAGATGTCCGCAAACTCCGTGACGAAACCTTTGTCGATGAATTTTTCCAAGGTGGATTCGGAGACGCCTTCTATGTTGAGCGCATTTCTGCCGACGAAATGGGTGAATGATTTGATCTGCTTGGCCGGACAATGCCCGTTCGTGCAGTAGAGCGAACGCACGCCGCCGCCGTCCCTGATCTCCGTCTCCCGCCCGCAGACAGGACATTGGGCGGGCGCGGAGATGTTTCCGCTGCGCGTCAGATTTTCCGCGATCTGCGGAATGATCATGTTGGCCTTGTAGACGCGGATCTCATCGCCGACGCCCAACGCCAATTCCTCCATGATGCTGACGTTGTGGACGCCTGCCCTGCTGACGGTCGAGCCTTCTATCTCCACCGGCTCAAAGACGGCGACGGGGTTGATCAGTCCGGTTCTGGACGCGCTCCACTCGACCCCCTTCAAAGTCGTGGTCACAAGTTCGTCCGCCCACTTAAAGGCAATGGCGTTTCTCGGAAATTTGGCGGTGCGTCCCAAGCTTGCGCCGTAGGCGAGATCGTCGTAGGTGAGAACCAAACCGTCGGAGGGCAGATCGCTCCTCCCCGCCCGTTCCGCAAACCTGCGCACCTCCTCCGTCACGGTCTCCGCCGTCACCGGAAAGTACTCCACCGTTTCAAACCCGATCGAAGCGAGAAATTTCAGCTGCTCGTCCGCGGAATTGCGAAAATCGACTCCCTCCGCGTCAACCGCTTCAAACGCGTAAAACCTGACATGCCGCTTTGCCGTAATCTCGCTGTTGAGTTGACGGACGCTGCCGCTGCTGAGATTGCGGGGGTTTTTGTACTTGGCGCCGTCGTCCGCAATCTCCGCGTTGATGCGCTCGAAATCCGAGTAGCGTATGACCGCTTCCCCGCGCAGCAGCAACGCGCCGCTGAAAGCGATTTTGCGCGGGAGATTCACAAACGTTTCCGCATTGTGGGTGACGACCTCCCCGACGGTTCCGTCCCCCCTCGTGACAGCCTTGGACAACCGTCCGTCCCTGTATGTCAGGGCGATGGTCAGACCGTCCAATTTCCACGACAGCAACCCTTTTTTGTCGCCGAGCCACGCCCGGAGTTCCTCCGCGTTTTTGGTCTTGTCCAAGGAGAGCAACGGCGCCGGATGCGGCTCTTTCCCCAGTTCGGAACTGACGCTGTAACCGACGCGTTCCGAGGGACTTCCCGCCAGCACGACGCCGGTTGCGTTTTCCAATTCGGCAAGCTCGTCACAGAGCCTGTCGTACTCGATGTTGGAGAGGATCTCCCGATCTTCGTTGTAATACGCCTTCGCCGCCTCGTCCAAGAGCGGAATCAGGTTTTTCATGCGATTCAGCCGATCGTCCGTTTGCACTTGCAAGCCTCGCTTTTCCGATTAAATCCTGTTACCGTTCAGGGGTGCCGGTTCAGATCCATTTTATTCGCTTCGCGCGAATGTTGCAAGCAATTCGGCGATTTCGTCCGCCGTATCCAAAGACAGCGCCTTCGCAGCCAGGGTCTGCGCCCTTTCGAAAGACATGTTTCGGATCGCCTCCTTGACCGGGGGAATGGATGCGGCATTCATGGAAAATTCATCCAAACCCAGTCCGATGAGAAGAGGCGTCATTTGCGGATTCCCCGCCATTTCACCGCACATGCGGACAGGTACGCCCGCACTGTGGGAAGCGTCGATCACGCGGCGGATCAGTCGGAGTACGCCGGGATTGAGCGGCTCGCACAGATGGGAGATTTTCCCGTTCATGCGGTCGGCCGCCATGACGTATTGCACAAGATCGTTCGTGCCAATGCTGAAAAAAGACGCTTCCTTGATGAGTATATCGGCGGTTACGGCCGCCGCGGGCGTTTCGATCATGACGCCGGCCGCAATCCCCCCATCGTAATCTGTGCGCTCCGCTTTCAGTTCCTCCATGCATTCCCGCAGAACCGCATTGGCTTTCCGCAATTCCGTCACGTCGGCGATCATGGGATACATGATGCGGATGTTCGTCCGTGCGGAGGCTCTCAGGATCGCGCGAAGCTGTGTCTTGAAAAGGTCTTTTTCCGTCAGGGATATGCGTATGGCGCGCCAGCCCAAAAAAGGATTCTCCTCATGCGGAATGTTGAGGCAAGGCGTCTGCTTGTCCCCTCCGATGTCCAACGTGCGGATCACGACGCAGTGGGGATGCATCATCTCGGCGACTTCCCGGTATACCGCATACTGCTCGTCTTCGGTGGGCGGCGTTTCCCGTTCCATATAGAGCAGTTCCGTGCGAAACAGACCGACGCCGCCGGCGCCGTTTTTCAAAGCCGCGCGCGCATCGTCAACGGAACCGATATTGGCGGCGAGTGTCACGCGGCGTCCGTCTTTCGTTTCTG
>JAISML010000006.1 GCA_031276775.1 Eubacteriales Family XIII. Incertae Sedis bacterium
GCCGCCGCCGTCTTTCTGCGCGCGACGAGGACCAGTCCCGCGCCGAGCATCAGGAGCAGACCGACGATCGTAAAGATCGTGCGCCCTATGCCGCCGGATTCGGGGAGCTCGGCGCCGGTGTTGTTCTTGACGCTGATCATCTTGGTTCCGGTGTCAATCCCTTCCACGTATGTATAAATCAGATACACATTATCCGAAGGAGAGGTTTCACTCAATTTCAAAACCAATTCACCATCTTCATACGTAGGATCAATTTTTACTTTAATATCGTCGATCTTGTTGTAGCCGGTGGGCGCAACTTTCTCTCTGAGCCAATATGTGCCTGCGTCAAGCCCCCCAATATTGATTTTGTTATAGCCGTCAGCATCGGGATCGGGGGAAGTGAAACTTGTAACATAATTTGAGGTGCCGGAATTTTCCCCTGCGGCAAGATGCCTGTATCGACCATTTGTCAAACTGATGAGAGGTATTACCGTACCGGCAGCGTCATTGTCATCGGTGTAAAGTTCAAACTCCGCTCCGGGCAAAGCAGTCGCGTCCAAATTATCGGGGTCGAAAGTCCCGGTGTATTTGTACAGGTCGAACTCGAACGTATACACGTCGGCTTCCTTCGGCAATGTTTTGCCCGTGCCTCCTTCATAAGGATTGTTGCTGTACTCTATATATGCCTCATTGGAAGTTTTGTCATTGATTACGGCATTGCTGTTCAGTGTGGCGCTGTACGTAATTGCAATGGAATCACCCTGAGAAAATTCCATGAATTCATCCTCGTCAAACTCTATTTTGATCTGCTGGCCGATGGCATTAACGGTGTAATATGTTATACTGTCGTTAACTAATTTCTCACCGTCCACATAAACCTCAACATCGTCGTTATAGGTAAGTCCGCTGTCCAACGTGTCATACACGGTGTATGTATATGACGCATAACCGTTCCTGTTCGGAACAGCGGAGGTCAGCAGGAAATGCGCAGATTCACCGATATTCAAATCCGTGTATGCCCCGAAATCATCCGCATTTCCGTCAGTGGTGTCGGGGTTATAGGCTTCATCGTAAACCTTCTTTTCCAATTCCGGCAGGCCCACCTTGATCGTGACTTTGGCTTCTTCGTCCGTTGTGGTCAGAATGTTCGCGGAAACCAAGCTTATCTGATCGCCTGTCCCCTGACCCGGAACCGTGAATGCGTCGGTGTACACCAGATAATAACCCAAGGGGAGCGGTGAAATTTCCACACTGCTCGCAGCAGTGCCATCTGCGGTTTTTTTGGGTTGAATATTTTTAACGTCAATCTCATCATAAACCGCGTCCGCAAAGTGATTGATTTTTGCGATCAGATCCGAATCGCCCTTGATGGATTCAAGATATCCCGCTATGTCATTCCCAACATAAGGGCCACCCCCCCCCTCCGGAGTGTACGAAAAGTTTTCAAAGTCCGCATCGATCGTATACGCATAATTGCCGGTATCCGGATTAAAGCTTTCCAATTCAAATATCCTGTAAGCTGAAAACGTCTTGTCTGCAAGGCTGATTGCCGTAGTGGGATTATTGATCGTAATTTTCCCCGGCGGATCATCCTCCGCAAACACCGGAGATACAAGCGCGAACATCATAGCGAGCGTCAGCGCCGCGGCCAACAGTTTCTTGTGTTTCATCGTCTTACTTCCTTTCTTTTCATCTGCCGCCGGTTGTCCGGCGGCCCGCTCTATCTGCCTTTTTATCCCGCCTCCCCGGGGGAGCGCCGCGCCGGGCGATCCGCGCGTTGTCGCCGCGTGCGGGGCCCCTTTCGGAGGCGGGGAACATCTATCTCAAAGAGGCCTGCGCTCACGCGCCGTCCTCATAAAGCCGTCTTCTCCGCCCGGCCGCAAACAGCGCCGCCAAAGCCCCGGCCAGCCCCATCACCGCCGCGCCGCCGAGCAGATACCCCTTTGGCCCCGCGCCGCCCGTTTCGGGGAGGCGCACGCCCGCTTTGTTGGTGATGGGACCGGGGATGCTCCAGATGTCGCCGGCATCATCGCCGGACTTGCTGTTTTCAAATACCTTTTCAATCAATACTGTCCCCTGCGGTTGCTCCATGTTCGCCTTTGCCATCCAGACCAACATGGGATCGCGCTTCACGTATCCCTGCAAGGGTTTTGTTTCCACCAGAAGGAATGTGGCTCCCGGTACTATGTGTTGCTCCTTGAATGTCGCTATGCCGTCGCTGCCGGTGGTACTGTTCATAAGATAATAATATGTGGTCCCGTTGTGAACCTCCGTCATATTGATTCCGACCGGCGGTGTTATGCTGAGATCTGTAAGCATATATAAGGCGAATTCCACGCCGGGCAAAGTCTCTCCGGTATCCGCGTCCGTCTTTTGCAAAGAGAAGCCGTACACGGAACCTTCGGCGGAACCTTCAAGCCTAGTGACTGTAAAAGCAAGGTTCTCGGTGATTTCACGGTCAAAATGTCCCTCAATGTAAACCTTATTGTATGTCTCGACAAAATCGTCTACTTTAACGCCGATGACTTTCGCTTTATACGTGACGATGACTTTCGCTTTATTCGCCACCGCGAATGTGATGCTGTTGTTACTGCTGTCATACTCTGCCGTGACGGAACTTTTCCGGCCGGCGACTTCCGTTTCCACCACGATGTTTCCCATTTGGTCGGGAATGAATTGGAGGTTTGGGGCCATTGTATCGACGACGGTGATTGTTTCGGCGCCATTGGCCAAATCCTTTCCCTCCGGATTGATCTCGATCCGCACGTCCACAATCGTGCTGCCGTCCTCTTCCATTTCCTTCGCGGTGTACGGTTTGAGATAGTCAACGGTGATTTCGGCGGAATGATATTCTCTTGAGGGCACATCCTTATATTTTATCCCAATCGAAGCGGTATTCTTAAATTCCACCGCCCCCGAAAGCTCCTCTTCTGCTGCCGATTTGAGCAGGAGCACATAATTCACGCGGAAGATGCTGTTGTAAAAGTCATTTCCCATGTTATTCCAGTCGATCGAACTTCCGTCCTTTTGAATCCCGGCGAATCGAAGCGTAAATTTCCCGGAACTGTTTGTGTCTATAGCCGCTTCCGGAACGGTATACCGATCCACAATCTCATCGTTTCGTATACGTTGCACTTCTACCGTGGCTTTGTCAAGCGTAAGGCGCGAATCGAAGCTGTCCGTAAATTCCGGCGCGATGCCGTCCGGTGCGATTGAAAATGTTCCTTCCAGCGTCGCATAAGGATTCAGGTCCACGGAATAGGCATAGCCTTTCTTGTCGGCTTCAAAGTAAAAATCTCCATTTTTGTAGCCCTGTTCACCTTCGCGAATCCACTTGCTCGCGGCGTCATCATAATAGGTTTTACAGCCTGTCTTCGTGATCGGCCAGCTGATCACAGATCTGCTGCCCGGATATTCCGTTCCACCTATTATTGGGCACGCATCGTTGAACACGCGATTTCCCGGCAACGCCTCGTAGAGTGCTTTGTCCACAGCGTCACTGTACGCGTCGTCGGATCCTGCGGGCAAAATTGTTGCCGTAAGCGGTATCCGGTAGGTCACGGTGATGATGCTGTCTGCGGAGTAGGGCCATTTGGGGTCTGACCACGCACCGAAGTTCGCTGAATCCGGGAAGAGGAAATTCAGCTGCCATTGATTGTTTGTTTGCGTCGACGTACACTCATAATCAACGCCTTTAACGGGGTCCTGACCCGGTGTGAAGGTGTGAATGCTGACCGTTGCATTATTCCAATCCAGACTATTGGATACATGCGCCCCCTTGCCCTTTCCATCTCCAAAGGTCATCGTGTCGATAATGCCGATGGCTTTCCCTCTATAGCTCCCGGGGATCTGCGCCGTGATCGTATACTCGATGTAACCGTCCTCGATCTGCCCGTCTGCCCCTTCGAACAAGGCACCGCTTTTGGTGATGCTGTGGTTGCCGTAGACGCCGGCCGTGGCTTCGCTCTCATAGCCGCCTTTCTCGGGATATGTGAACGACACCTTGTTTTTGTAGCCGCCGGATTGCTCGCCGGCGGTGATCCGGGTTTTGTACCGGATTGTCACGAAATACGCCCCTGCATCCGGCACTGCGATTGTAAATTGAGAACCGCCGGTGCCTAAATTTGTGTATATGTACTCCAAAGCCGATAAATTATATGTGCTATCGCTTTGCTTATATGTGTTGATGGGTTCGACGGGGTTTCCGAGGCTGTCACAACTCTCGTACAGCGTTATTTCCAGAGTGTCCTCGATGATTGCATGGCCCGGACCCATCGTGTCCGTAATTACGCAGCCTTTCAAATCGGAAGAACCGTCGCCCACGCGGATGTTCCACTCTATCGTGTCGCCCACATCTCCCCGCCCCGGGGTGCCAGCATCATCTCTGAGCTCTCCGCCTTTCAGCAAGATGTTGTTGACGAACCGAATCGCTGTCTCGACCGGTTTGCCTTGGACGTCTATGTCTTTCGATTTTCCTTCCGCGTTTACCTCATTGAGTACGCGATATTCGTTGGCGGCGAATCTTTCAGGGGAGTCCACCGGCGGATAAAGAAGATCTTCGTCCACCTGCACGGTGTAGGTCACCGTTGCCGTTTCCCCGGTATTTAAGGTCACGCCGCTGAGAGGAATGGCATAACACCTATCATAATTTGGTTTTGTACTCGAGGCGGAGTTGACGGCGACCGACGTTGAGGAGCCATTCGGGAGCGTCACCTCGACAGCCGCCCCCACGATCGACAGCTTGCCATAATGGTACAGGTTTCCACCGTGATTCGACGGGATTATGATCATATCGTCCGTAAGCTCGATCTTGGACAACGGCCCGTCCACCGCCGTTACCGTGATGACATAGGGTATTGTGTGCGAAAGCCGGTCATAGGTTCCCGGCGTTATGGTATCGGTAATCGCATCATAGGTCCCGATTGTTTTTGTCAATCCGATTTCCGGATCAGCCTCAACGTTTAGTGTAATCGTGATGCCGGTGCCAAAATTAACCTCTACCTGCTCGCTGTGACGGTCGCCGTTGAACAGCGTTTGAAGTTGCAATGTAAATTTTGCGGTTGTGGAAGTGTCAATGAAATTGGTTCCGTCCGTATCGTTTCCGGACTCGTTTTTGTCAAGAAACCACACTTCCAGATGGCCGTCGACAGGATCCACTTTATAATATCCGACAACTGTTGACGTTCCTTCTGCCATGATGTTACCTATAGCATCGGGGTTGGCCATTTTGATTGCACTGGGAAGGGACGGGTATGTCAGAACACCTTCTGCGTTATTATCGTTATTATTAGCATCATATTCAAACTGCTCATTCACCGTGTCGGGAATGTATTTCTCTTCGAATCTAAGTTCAATGGTGTAATTTTTGCCTACCGTGACGGTGCCATTGTTATCGATGGGGACACCGCTTTCGCTGTCTTTGATTGTAAAGCCCGTAATAAAGTTTTCCAGCTTTGAGCCTTCCGGAGGCAGCGGATCGCCCAGCGGCCCGAACATGGCCCGCATCATCTGTTCCGGCGCCGGTTCCGCAGCCTCCTCCTCAGCCTCTTCCGCATAGCAATCCTCGCTGTGCGTGTGCTCCGGAAGCTCGCAAACCAAGACCCACTCGTAATGCATGCCCTCCGGGGCGGGCGTCGCAAGCGTGATCGCGGGGTCCGTGGTGTGAAGGTCCACCATCACGTCGGGATCGAAGGACAGGGCGCCGCCCGATGTCGCGGTGTCATAACCGTCGGGGACCAACGCGTATCCGTAGCAGGCCTCGCCGTGCGTGTGCTCCGGCAACTCGCAGATCAGCTCCCCCGGTTCCAGCGTCAGCGCCGGCAGCGAAAGCGCGTAGAACACGATGAGCGCGAGGATGAAACCCGTCAGGCCCAGACCCACGGTAACTTTGCGGAGCTTTGCTCTGTTCCCCGGCATCGTCATTTCTTCTTTTCGCAAATCGTCGCGCATCTTCGCGCCTCCCTTTCGCAGTTTTTTTCCGGCCGCATCGCGTCCGCTTCCTCTATGCTCCGGGCGGTCCGCCCGGGACGTTCCCTGTAACATCTTAAAGGCTTGTTACACGGATAACCTCGCCTGTTAACGATATCATTATATACCCGTTGGGTCACACTTTGGTAACATTTTCGAAAAAATTTCGGTTTTTTTAATTTTTTTTATTTTGCCGCGCGGCGGCGACACGAAAGGTCTGAAAGCCTGTATTTGCAACGCAGGGAGCTTTTTTGTCCGGGTCGGCAACGAATAAACGAATCCGGTCGGAAAATGCAAGATGAAACGCATAAAAAAATCAATATTCCCATGCGGTTGCAACCAAGCGAATAATTTCAAGGATCAAAAATGGCGAAACCTCCGGCAAATCGACCTCGGATACAGTATAATTGAATCAGGCGATTTCAGAAGCCGCCCGGCGGACGGCGGATGCGCCCGAAAGGAGACACTGTGTTGGATCTGCATAACGACGCGAAAGCGGTCTTGGACGGCATCAAGGGTTCCGGCGAGGTGATCCGAAGGCTGAAGGACGATATTCGCCTGTGCGCCGGCAGCGATTCCACCGTGCTGATCAGCGGGGAAACGGGAACGGGCAAGGAGATGATCGCCCACGCCATTCACGCGACGAGCCGGAGGCGCGCCCGCGCGTTTGTCGAGCTGAACTGTGCAACCATTCCGGGCAATCTTTTCGAGTCGGAGCTGTTCGGCTACGAGGAGGGCAGTTTCACGGGCGCCAGAAAGGGCGGCAAGGCGGGCTTGGCGGAGCTTGCGGACGGGGGCAGCCTGTTTTTGGACGAGATCAACGCGCTGCCGATCTATATGCAGGCGAAGCTGCTGCGCTTTTTGCAGGAGAAGAAGCTCCGGCGCGTGGGCGGCGGTCTGACGAAGTCCGTCGATGTGCGCGTCATCGCCGCGACCAACGAGGAGCCGGAGAAGCTCGTGAAGCAGGGGCGTTTCCGGCAGGATCTGTACTACCGCCTGAACGTGATGGAAATCGTCGCGGAGCCGCTGCGAAACAGGAAGGACGACATTCCGGAGCTGGCCCGCTGTTTCATGGACAATCTGAGCGCGGCGTCTTGCGGGAATTCGGAGCGCCGACGGGCGCGCGCCATCGACGGGGAAGCGATGCGGCTGTTGCTCGGCTACGATTGGCCCGGAAATGTGCGCGAGTTGCAAAACGTCCTGGAGCGCGCCATGAACCGCTGCGCCGGGCCGACGCTGACCTTGGAGCATTTTTGCGATTTTCCCACGCGGCGCAGGGCCCGTTGCCCCGCGCCCGACAAAGCGAACGCGGGACCCTCGAGTCTGCGGGAGATCAAGCGGGACGCGGAGCTTCGCGCGATTCGGGATCTGCTGTGCGCGCAGGGCCTTTCCCGCAAGGACGCGGCCGCGCGCCTCGGCATTTCCAGACAGATGCTGCATCGCAAGATCAAGGAATACGGCATCGGCGCGGAGGGCAAAGACCGGCCCGGTCCGGGCGCTCCAAAGCATCCCGAGTAAATATTTCTTTCCTCCCTCGAGGGCCCCGCGTAAACAATGCTTTACGCGGGGCCCCCGCTCCCGTTCCGCGTCGCCGCGCGGAAGCAAATCCTCTCCGAACGGAAAGGCGGCGAAAGGCCGCGCGCCTCGCCTCCCGCGACGCCCTCGGCGCGCAATGGCATACTTCTTGCGTTTGATTTTATATGTCACTGCACGGGGTTGTGTGTCCCTGCACGGGGCTTGCCCCGCATCGATCGAGCGTGCCGAAAGGAGGATACCGTATGAAAACAATCGACGCAGGACAAAAACGAAGGGCACTGCCGATCCGGATGAAAGCGGGCTATGCCATCGGGCAGATGTCGGATTCCATCGGGTTCAACGTGTTCTATTTCTTTTTTTTGTTTTTCCTGACGGATTTTGCGGGGGTTCCCGCCGGAACGGCGGGGACGATCTCGCTGATCGCCGTCACGTGGGACGCGGTGACGGACCCGGTCGTGGGACACATCTCCGACAATCTGCGTTCGCGGCACGGAAGGCGGCGCCCGATGATGCTTGCGGCCTTGGCGCCGTATTCCGTCTGCACCTATCTGCTGTTCAACAACATCGGCGCGCCGGGCGGCGCAAAGGCGTTCTATTTCGGGGCGGTCGCAATCCTGTTTTGGAGCTGCTACAAGGTGTACGTCATCCCGTTTTTCGCGTTGGGCGCGGAATTGACGGACGATTTTGACGAACGGACTTCTCTCCGGGTCTGGGCGAGCGTGCCGCTGTACGGCGCGGTCATGCTGACGTCGGCCGCTCCGCCCGTGATCATAGAGTTCACCTTGCAAGGGGGAGGCGACGGCACGGACGCGTGGCACAATGTCGGCCTGATCTTTGGCGGCGCCATCGCGCTGACCGTATTCGTTTGCCACCGCGCGACGAAGGGCGGGGAGATCGTGAAGAAGGAGGCGTACAGCGTCGGAAAGGACGCGGGGGACGCGGGGGACACGGGGGACGCGGGGCATTTCGTTCTGCGGCTTTTCACCAACCTGCGGAGCGTCCTTCGCGTGAAGCCCGCCAAGTTCCTCTTGCTGTCGGTGCTTTTCTGGTCCGTCGTTTCGTCCATGGCCAGCGGCGGCCTCGTATATCTCATGACGAACGTCCTGCATTATTCCGCAAGCCTGCAATCGATCTGCTTTGTGGTGTTGAGCTTGGCCGGGATCGTCTGGCTGCCGGCGATCAATTTCGGCTCCGCGAGATTCGACAAGCGGAGGGTCTATTTTCTGACCTTGCTGTTTTCCGCCGCGTGTCTGATCTCTTTCAATTTCATACGCTTTCCGACGCCCGCATTCCTGATCGTGTTCCTCGTTTTGTTCGAAATGGGAAACAGCGCGTTCTGGACGCTGTACTATTCCATGATGTACGACATCAGCGAGTTGGACGAGTTCATCTCCGGAAAAAGGCGGGAAGGGACCATCGCGGCGCTCATGTCGTTCTCGCAGAAGTTGGGATCGGCTTTCGCGCTCTGGCTGATGGGCTTCGTTCTGGATCTCGGCGGCTACAACGGATCTGCGGCGCTGCAACCCGACACGGCGCTGAACGCCATCGTATGGGTCAATACGTGGATACCGGGCGCGATCGGGCTCGGCGCGGCGCTGTTCGCCTTCCTCTATCCGCTGACGAAACCGCGCTTCAATGCCCTGCTGCAAGCGCTCGCGTTGAAACGCAACGGGGAGGCGCATTCAACGGCAGGTTTCGAGAAATTGCTGTAGGGGACCGCAGGGCCGGTCCGCAAACATAAGGGGTTTTATATACAAATCGGTTCCGTGCAATGATGTGTGCGCAGTTTTGATTTGAGCAGGTGAGCAATCGGTGAGCAGTAACGATGTGTGCACTTTGGGGAGTGCAATCGGAGGGTTACAATGAAGAAAGCAAGAGCGAGGGATTTGGGCATCGTGCTGCCCGGAACGCCGGGCTTGCACAACGCCATAACGGATGTGAGCGGCGTCGAAGTCGGGTTTTCAACCGTGATCATCGGCGAACCGCAGGATTACAAGGGACCGGGTTCCGCCTTTGCGCGGACCGGCGTGACGGCCGTCCTGCCTCGGGGGAAGCGGAGAAGCGCCGTATTCGCCGGACGATGCGATCTGAACGGGAACGGAGAATTGACGGGAACGCACTGGATCGACGATTCCGGATTTATGCACGGCCCGCTCATGATCACCAATACCAACAGCGTGGGCGTTGTCAGGGACACGGTCTCGAAATGGATGCTCGACAACGGATTTTATTACCCCATGGTGGAGGGCGGACGGCCCATCGAGGGCGTCGGCTATTTCTATCCGACCGTGGGGGAAACCTGGGACGGAACGCTGAACGACACCAACGGTTTTCACGTAAAGGCGGCGCACGCGCTGGAGGCTCTGGAGAACGCAAAGCCGGGCCCGGTCGCCGAGGGCAACGTGGGCGGCGGGACGGGAATGCAGTGCCACGAGTTCAAGGGGGGAACGGGCACGGCATCGCGGGTGCTCACGAAGGAGCAAGGCGGGTTCACGGTGGGGGCGCTGGTGCAGGCAAACCACGGTTTCAGGGCGCACTTCGAGATATTGGGCGTACCCATGGCAGACAAGATCAAGGGCTGCGATCCCATCCTCAATTCGCTTGCGCCCAAACCCGGAACGGGTTCCGTCATCGTGGCGCTCGCGACGGATGCCCCTCTGCTTCCGCGGCAGTTGTCCAAGATGTGCCGCCGCGCGCCGATCGGCATCGGCAAACTGGGTGCGGGCTTCGAAAACGGGTCGGGAGACATCTTTCTGGCCTTCTCTTCGGCGAACGAGAACGCTTACACGTTCACGCAAACCAAGATCGACCTGCTCGGCGACGATATGATGGATCCGATCTACAAGGCTGCGGCGGAAGCCGTGGAAGAGGCGATATTGAACGCCCTCTGCGCTGCGGAGACCATGACGGGCATCGAGGGCAACACATATTTCGCGTTGCCGCACGAGCAGGTGGTCGCGGTTTTGGATGAATACGGAAAAATCAGAAGGTGATTTGACGGCGCCGCCGGACTCACTCCGAGAAGCGCACGAAGCCGCCGCCCCGCGCGGCGCTCGAAAGCCAGCGGCCCAGGTTCACGTCGAGCAGGTTGCAGTTGTCGAGTATCTCGACGCGCACCGCGCCGTCCGCTTCGCAGGCAAGCCCCGTGATCGTGACCCAGTGCCATTTTTCCAGTTGAAGCTCCAGACCGTTGTGCAGGTTCAGAAAGGCCACGGGCAGGTCCCGCGCGAGCCCGCCTTGTATGAATGCGGCGACGTGCGCGAGCGGCGGGCGCTCCGCGCGGGCGTCGGCGATGTCCATCGCCTCGGTGCGCAGGCGCAGACCCTCGGCGGCGGCGTAGCCGGCGATGCCCCGGCGCAGCTTCGCCGTGCTGTTCACACCGCCCCGGCCGGGCGTCACGTACTTCCACACGCGGTTCATCAGGCGGATGAATTCTTCTTTTTCCCGGATCTCGGGGGCGCGGTTTTTCGCGGGAGCGGCGGACTGCCCGGCGGCTCCGGCGGCTCCGGGCGTTGCCGCGTCCCCGGCTTCCGGCGCGCGGGCCCGCGCGTTTGTCAGGTAGAGGATCACGTTCGTCGCGGTGGTCGGCCCGCATCCGGACATGCGCCGCCACCAGGAACCGTACCAGTCCTGATCGCCGCCCTTGACCGTTTCGCCGCCGCGCGCGTCCGCTAGGTCAAAGTATTCAAGATTTGACAGCATTACCCTCATGCCCGCACCGCTTTCGGCCGCCGCGCGCGGCCCGCGCATCCGCTACTGCCGCCGTTCGCTCATCAGCGCGCAGATCGCGTTGGAAAATGCCACGGGGTCCTCG
>JAISML010000013.1 GCA_031276775.1 Eubacteriales Family XIII. Incertae Sedis bacterium
ATGTTCCTCGTCCGCGCGTCGAGGGGCAGGTAGTCCGAAAAAATGAAACGATTCAGCAAGCTCTTGATTTTTAACATATTTCACCTTCATCCGAAGCAGAATCGGTCGCGGCGGATCGGTGCCTGTCGTCTTGCACCGCTGAAAGCGGTGTCTGCTGATTCGCTCCTTGTCATCATATAAATCGCGAATTCAGTATTACAATTCCGGATCCTGCCGACAGGCTCCGGATTCATTGTACAGCGCCTTACAGCAATTGTCAATTGAACCGGACGAATTGTGTGAAAAATTATTGCTGCTCGTCTCGCCGTTCCGCCGGAAGGCATTTTCGCCGCCTTCCGGCGCAACCGCAGCATAAACAACGGCCGCCGCGATCGACCCCCGGCCGCGACCTTTTTTGACACGCGGTTGTTTTTTGCGGGAAAATATGATATGCTTGGCACAATTCGTGAAATGCGCGATGCCCTGCGTGTCATGAAATCGCGCGTGCAGAGGAGAAAACGGGAATGAGCAAAACAAAGAGGCTTCTTTTTGAAATCGAGGGTGCGCCGCGCCGACAGGGGCTGTTCAAAAAACTGCGCAGTTACGCGGGCGTTTTTGATTCCGGCATTCGCGTTGAGCTGGCCGGCGGCGTGCTCGATTGCGCTCTGGAGGACATCTTCGACGTTTACGTCAAGGAGCCGGTGACCCCGGGCGTGAGCGCCCGAACCACAGTGATCGAGTTTTATCGCGAGGGCAAGCCGCAATTTCTCGAACTTGGAAATGAAACGTTTCCCGGTTTGGCCGAAAAAACGGAGCATGTTCTGAAAAACGAATGGTCGCATCTTTTGAAAAAATGGGATTATCCGGAAACCGTGAAGTGGTTTGTGGCCTGTTGCGCGGTGGTGTACATCGCCTCGGAGCAGAATCCGCATATCTTCGGCAGCGCATACAGGAATCCGGAAACCGCCGCAAGCCAGCGTGAGGTACTGCGAAACAGCTGGGGCTTTAACGACGCCTCCGACTTAAAGCAGATGCTTCCCAAGCTGATGGACGGTCGCTCCGTTGCGCAGTGGAGAGCGTTTGCGGCCGAACCGAACGCATTGGACGCGGACGAGCGGGCGCTGTACGACGCGATCATGGCGGAGGGCGGAGAAATTTGCTTTTGGGCCTGGGATTGGCAGCGTTTGATCTTCCTTTCGTCGATGGGATACTTATGCGAATGGCTTTCTTATGAGGAATCGCTGAACGAGTGTCTTTCGGCGGGGCAAAAGCTTCGGGGCCTGTTTCAAAGCTGGGACGAATTTATGCGTTGCTATTTGCTGGGCCATTGCTTTTGGGCGGGGGAGGATCCGGCCGACGGCGACAGCGAAACGGCGGCCAGACGGCGGATTTACGAATATTACAAAAGGCTGCCCCAAAACCCGTGGTCGGTAGCCTGGGATTTGCCGCTGCAGCGCGAGTGGTGAGCGCGTGATTTCCGAGCTTTTAACCGGCCCATACAGAATACCGGCGTGGTTTGCCCTCGCCGTGATCTGCGTCTGTGTTCCCGCGTGGATCCTCGTCCTGCTCCGCAGGAGAAAGCGAGGGAAGGATTTTCTGACCCGGCATCCGGACGCGGCGGTTTTGCGAATTCGGCACGGAAAGATTACCGGCGCCCTGACCGTACACAGCGTGGACGGGGAACGGCCCGTATTGGTGTCAAAAGGCGCGAAGCAGTTTCTTTGCCTCGCCCCCGGCGAACACAGCTTGTCCCTGTCCTATCAGAGAACGAAAGTGAACGTCGTCGGCAAGCTCTCCCGCTATTTTGACGCCAATCGAATCGCAACGGAAAAAACGGCGACAAAGCGCATGACGGTAAAAGCGTATGAGAAGTACAACCTTTATTATGACAGTCAAGCGGAAACGTTTGAATTTACGCGAAAATAAACCGAAAACAGCGCACACGGATACTCGGTGTTCTGATCGCGACCGCATTTTTCGCAAAATCGGTTGTAATTCTCCCTGAATATGCTACAATTACAAATACGAAACGCAAAGCGCCGATCGTTTTGCGCCGCGTCCGATTCGCCGCCGTTTTCGCCGCAAACGGGCAATCCGCCGCGACGCTTTCCGATCGCGCTTTTGCGGGCTTTCGCAAACCCGAATCGCAAAGGAAGGAGATGGAGGACTAAATTGGAAGAGGTAACTATAGGAATTGTCACGCAGGGAATCGCCGGTTTGGCGGTCATTGCGCCGGCCACAGCTCTTGTCGCGCTGATTTTTGCGTATGGCCTGTCATCGTGGATCAACAAGACGGACGAAGGCAATGACAGGATGAAGGAGATCGCGGGCTATATCAGGGAGGGCGCCATGGCATTCCTCAGGCGGGAATACAAGACCATGGCGATCGTTATCGCGGCGCTGTTCCTCATACTCGGCTTCGGCATCAACTGGATCACGGCGGCGCTGTACGTGGTCGGCGCGCTCTTGTCCGTGCTGGCCGGATTTTTCGGCATGCGCGTGGCGACGAAGGGGAACGTAAGGACCGCGAGCGCGGCGCAGAGCGGCGGCATGAACCGCGCGCTGAAGGTCGCCTTCAGGAGCGGCGCCGTCATGGGGCTGTGCGTCGCGGGGCTCGGGCTTTTGGGCGTCGGCGGCTTCTTTGTCCTTCTGGGCGTCGACGCGGCTTCGGTGATCACGGGCTTCGGGCTCGGCGC
>JAISML010000038.1 GCA_031276775.1 Eubacteriales Family XIII. Incertae Sedis bacterium
CAAAAGCTTTCGCGCTGACCGGGAATGTGAACAATACGGGACTGATTGAGGTGCCGATGGGCACTACTTTGCGGGATGTGGTCTTTGACATCGGCGGCGGCGTCAAGAACGGAAAAGGATTCAAGGCGGTGCAGATCGGAGGTCCGTCGGGCGGTTGCCTGACCGAACGCCATCTCGACATGAGTCTTGATTTCGATTCCCTTCAGAGCGCGGGCGCCATGATCGGTTCGGGGGGCTTGGTGGTGATGGATGAGGATACCTGTATGGTGAACATCGCACGGTTCTTCATGAATTTCACGAACCGTGAATCCTGCGGGAAGTGCGTGCCTTGCCGGGAAGGCACCCATGTCATGCTCGAGATTCTGGACGACATTGTGGAGGGGCGCGGAACCGAAACGGATCCCGACACCCTGCTCGATTTGGCGGAAACGATCTCCAATACCGCGCTGTGCGGTTTGGGAAAGACGGCTCCGTCACCCATCGTGAGTACGATAACGGAGTTTCGGGAAGAATACCTGAGCCATGTGCGGGAGAAACGATGTCCCGCCGGGCAATGCCGCGCCTTGGCGAAGTACGTCATTGACCCCGATCTGTGCAAAGGATGCACAAAATGCGCAAAAACCTGTCCGGTCGGCGCCATCAAAGGCGATGCGAGGGTTCCGCACCACATCAATCAGGCAAAGTGCATCAAGTGCAGAGCCTGTGTGGACGCCTGTCCGTTCCGGGCCATCGCCTATGCGCACTGACCGGGCGCAAGGCGCAGGGACGGATGCCGGACGTTTGTTCGGCGCGCCGCCCCTGCGATCCGCGCGGCAATTTGAGAAAGTGGCAGAGATTGTTTTGAGGGGTGTGAGATGAACAAAGCGAACAAAATGATGATCGTCAATGGCGTGAAAGTACCTTTCACCGACGAAAAAAATATCTTGGATGTGGTTCGAAAGAGCGGCGTCGAATTGCCGACATTCTGCTATTATTCGGATCTGTCCATCCACGGAGCGTGCAGGATGTGCATCGTGGAAGACAAAAGAGGCAAGATCCTCGCGTCGTGTTCCGAGACGCCCAAAGACGGTATGGAGATCAAGACGCACACACCCAGGTTGCGAAAGTACCGGAAGAATATATTGAAGTTGCTCTTGGCGTCCCATTGCCGGGAATGCACGACCTGTCCCAAGAGCCAGAATTGCAGGTTGCAGGATTTGGCGAATCGCTTCGGCATCAAGCAGATCAAATTCGACAAAACCGAAAAAGCGTACAAAAATGAATACAGGATCGACGCGTCCGGTCCCTCCCTCGTGCGCGATCCCAACAAATGCATCCAATGCGGGGACTGCGTGAGGATGTGTTCCGAGAAACAGAACGTCGGTGCGATCGACTTCGCGTTCCGGGGCTATGAGATGATGGTCTGCCCGGCGTTCAATATGCCAATTGCGGAAACGGAGTGCGTCAACTGCGGACAATGCGCGGCCATTTGCCCCACGGGCGCGATCGTCGTAAAAGACGACAGTTTGAAAGTCTGGGATGCCATCTACGATCCGAAAAAGCGGGTGATCGCGCAGATCGCGCCGGCTGTGCGGGTTGCGTTCGGCGAAGAATTCGATATGCGGGAGGGCGCCAATGTGATGCCGCTCATGGTCGCCGCGATGCGCAAGATCGGATTCGATGAAATATACGACACCTCATTTTCCGCAGACTTGACCGTGACGGAGGAGACGGAGGAGTTCTTGGAAAAATTGGAAGACGGGAACGCATTGCCCCTGTTCACTTCATGCTGTCCCGCCTGGGTCAAATACGTCGAAAACAAGAGACCGGAGCTGATGCGGCACATCAGTTCCTGCAAATCCCCGCAGCAGATGTTCGGATCCGTGTTCAAGGAATACGCGAAGAGTCATCCCGGGGACGGTCGGGAGATCGTGGTGGTTTCCGTCATGCCCTGCACGGCAAAAAAGGCGGAGGCGGCGCGCCCGGAGTTCGTGAAAGACGGGATCCGGGAAGTGGATTATGTGATCACGACACAGGAATTGGCAAACATGATCTACGAAGCGGGCATCGACTTCGCAGGTTTGGAACCGGAAGCGCAGGATATGCCGTTCGGTCTTTACAGCGGGGCGGGTCTGATCTTCGGTGTGACGGGCGGCGTGACGGAGGCGGTCATACGCAAAGCGCTTGAAGACAAGAGCCACAACTCGTTTGAAAATGTAAAGTTTCTCGGTGTGCGGGGACTGGAAGGCACCAAGGAATTTGAATTGCCCTTGGGTGGCCGGGTCTTGCGAATCGCCGTGGTAAGCGGACTGAAGAACGCGGATGATCTGATTGAAAAGATCAAAACGGGCGAGGAACATTTCGATTTCGTCGAGGTGATGGCCTGCCCGAACGGATGCGTCAACGGCGCCGGTCAACCGCACTCGATGACGTACGAAAAGAAGGAACGTGCGCAAGGGCTGTACCGCGCGGACAAACTTACGCGGATCCGTCACAGCGACGCGAATCCGATGGTGGCCGTCACGTACAGGGATATCATCAAGGACAAAGCGCACGAGTTATTGCATGTCACATACAGGTGAACCCTTGGAATTGAGGGCGCTTATCGATGAATTGCGCGCCGGCGGCAGTCCGGGCAAGGAGAAAATGCTCGCGTTGCTTGACGGGCTTATGGGCGTCTCCGGCGCGCAGCCCAAAGCGCCGGATGCGGAGGAACTGCGCGAAGCGCGTTCCTATCTGTACGCGTCGGCGAGAAGAACGCAACGCGCCGTATTCGGCGTCGGCGTCTTCAAACGCGGTCTCATCGAGATCGGGAACTATTGCCGGAATGATTGCTATTACTGCGGCATCAGGCGCGGCAACGGGAATGCCGTCCGATACCGCCTGACGGAGGATGAGATATCGGCGTGTTGCCGCGAAGGATATGACCTGGGCTTTCGCACCTTCGTGCTTCAGGGAGGGGAGGATCCGTTTTTCTCCGTTTCCCGCATTGAGCGCATCGTGCGGCGCATCAAGGAATCGCATCCTGACTGTGCCGTCACGTTGTCGCTGGGGGAGGCGGATCGGGACGCGTATCGGCGTTGGCGTAAAGCCGGTGCGGATCGCTATCTGCTCAGACATGAAACGGCCGACGAAGCGCATTACCGCAGTTTGCATCCCGGGACGCTCAGTCCGGAACACCGAAAGCGTTGTCTGTATGCGCTGAAAGAACTTGGCTATCAGGTGGGGACGGGGTTTATGGTAGGTTCGCCCGGTCAGACGACGGAACATCTCGTCTCCGATCTGGCGTTCATTCGCGAGTTGGAACCTCATATGGTCGGCATCGGTCCGTTTCTCCCGCACCGCGATACGATCTACCGGGCGCATCCGGCGGGCAGCGTCGAATTGACGCTGATCCTGATCGCGGTGATCCGTCTCATGTCGCCGGGCGTCCTGCTTCCGGCGACCACGGCGCTTGGCTCCGCCGCGGAGGACGGACGGGAACGGGGTATCCTGGCGGGCGCGAATGTGGTGATGCCGAATCTGACGCCTGTACCATACCGGGCGCATTACGCATTGTATGACGGGAAGATATGCACGGGCGAGGAAGCGGCGCAATGCGGCGGTTGCCTGTCGCGGCGGATGCGCGGTATCGGGTATGAACTGTTGGTGGGCAAAGGAGATTACACTGCATGACGAATCAATACGATCCGGGATCGGACAGAGCCGAGGCGTTCATAAACGACGCGGAGATACGGGATACGTTGGAATACGCGGAAGCGAACGCGGGGGACGCTGCGTTGATCGGCGAGATTCTCGCAAAGGCGGCGACCTGCGCGGGGCTTACCCACCGGGAGGCGGCGACGCTCCTGCTGTGCGGGGATGCTGAAACGGATCTGCGCGTCAAGCGGCTTGCGGCGGAGATCAAAGAGCGGTTTTACGGTTCCCGCATCGTCATGTTTGCGCCTTTGTATCTGTCCAATTATTGTGTGAACGGGTGCGTCTATTGCCCTTATCAGAGCGGAAACCGGCATATGCCGCGCAGAAAACTCACGCAGGACGAGATACGGCGCGAGACGATCGCACTGCAGGACATGGGACACAAGCGGTTGGCGCTGGAACTGGGGGAGGATCCGATCCGCAATCCCATCGAATACGTGCTTGAGAGCATCGACACCATCTACGGCGTCCGTCACAGGAACGGGGCGATCCGCAGGGTCAACGTAAACATCGCCGCGACCTGCGCGGACAACTACAGACGCCTGGCCGATGCGGGCATCGGCACGTACATCCTGTTCCAGGAGACGTATCACAAAGAAAAATACGAGAGCTTGCATCCGACGGGACCGAAGCGCAATTACGCCTATCATACCGAGGCGCCGGACAGGGCGATGGACGGCGGCATAGACGACATAGGCCTGGGCGTGCTCTTCGGTCTGGAGATGTACAAATATGATTTTGTGGGACTGCTCATGCACGCGGAACATCTGGAAGCTGCGAAAGGCGTCGGGCCGCATACCATCAGTGTGCCGCGGATCAGGCCGGCGGACGGCGTCGATGTCGCGAATTTCAAAGATGCGGTTCCCGATGACGTGTTTGAGCGGATCGTTGCGTTGCTCCGCATCTCCGTTCCCTATACCGGTCTGATCATGTCCACGCGGGAATCGCAGACGATGCGGGAGCGGGCTTTGGGTTTGGGCATATCCCAGCTCAGCGGCGCGTCCAAGACGAGCGTCGGAGGTTACGGGACGGATTGGTTTGATGCGGACGTCCGCGGTGGGGACACGCTCGGCGCCGAAACGGAAGACACGGCCCAATTTGACACCAGCGACAATCGGAGTCTTGACCGGGTGGTCGGGTGGTTGACCGATTTGGGTTACATCCCGAGTTTTTGCACCGCGTGTTACCGCGAGGGACGAACAGGCGATCGGTTCATGGAATTGGTCAAAAGCGGCCGGATCGCGGACTGCTGCCAGCCCAATGCCCTCATGACGCTCAAGGAATATTTGGAGGATTACGCGTCTCCGGATACGAGGACGAAAGGCTTGGCTCTGATCGCGAAAGAAGTAAAGAAGATTCCGTCGCCCGAGGTGCGCGGGATTGCCGAAGCGTACTTGTCGGAACTGGATGGCGGGCGGCGGGATTTTCGGTTTTGATGTGATGTTGCGGGCAAAAGCAGTGTGGGATGAGATATGGAATGGGATACGCGATGGGATATGGGATGAAGCATGGGCTTGAATGACACGCCGGCGGGAGAACGCGTGGCGATCGGTTTTTTCGGCAGACGCAACACGGGCAAATCCAGCATCGTGAACGCTGTCACCGGGCAACGTCTGTCCGTCGTTTCGGATGTAAAAGGGACGACCACGGATCCGGTGTACAAGGCGATGGAACTGTTGCCTTTGGGACCTGTCATGATCGTCGATACTCCGGGCGTCGACGATGAGGGCGCGCTCGGCGCGTTGCGTGTGGGGAAGACCCGGGCGGTTCTGAACCGGATCGATCTGGCCGTCCTCGTCGCGGACGCCGCCGTCGGCAAGACCGCGGAGGATGAGGAACTCATCTCCCTGTTTCGCGCAAAGAGGATACCGTTCATCGTCGCGTACAACAAGAGCGCGCCGCCGCGCGGCGGTTCGTCCCTTTCTGACGGCGGAGCGATCAAAACATGCGGGACGTGTCCCGAAGATGGGATACGGGTGAATGCCCTTACCGGGTACAACATCGAAGCGCTCAAGGAGAAACTCGCGACCCTCGTCCCTGCCGACGACGGTCGGCGCCGGCTGATCGGAGACCTGCTCGACCCCTCCGATCTCGTGGTATTGGTCGTTCCCATCGACAAGGCCGCGCCGAAAGGACGTCTCATTCTGCCGCAACAGCAGACGATAAGGGATGTTCTGGAAGCCGGCGCGGCGGCTGTCGTCGTCAGGGAACATGAGTTGCGCAACCTGCTCGGCGCACTCGGGAAAAAACCGAAACTCGTCGTTACGGACAGCCAAGTGTTCGCCGATGTGGCCGCGCATGTGCCGGCCGACGTCCCTCTGACGTCGTTTTCCATTCTGTTTGCGCGCTACAAGGGTGATTTGACGGGCAACGTCAAAGGCGTCCGGGCCTTGGACGATCTGAAAGACGGATCCCGCGTACTGATCTCGGAAGGCTGCACCCATCACCGGCAATGCGACGACATTGGCACGGTCAAACTGCCTCGGTGGATTGCGGATTACACGAAAAAGGATATCGGTTTCGATTTCACCTCGGGAGGTGATTTCCCCGACGATATTTCCGGCTACGGAC
The DNA here is from genome assembly GCA_031276775.1 of Eubacteriales Family XIII. Incertae Sedis bacterium. GTDB lineage: Bacteria > Bacillota > Clostridia > Peptostreptococcales > Anaerovoracaceae > JAISGB01. Next base: position 6,250 of record JAISML010000038.1, read on the forward strand.
TCATCGTGCATTGCGGCGGTTGTATGCTGAATGGCAGGGAAATGCGCCACCGCAGGGCGCGGGCAAACGACGCCGGCGTTCCCATGACGAATTACGGCATCCTGATAGCGCATGTGCAGGGCATTTTGCGGAGGACGCTGACGTTGTTCCCGGAGGTCGAAGATCCGGGCGGACAGTCTTGACACAGGGGGGTTATTGTATTAAAGTCAAGGCAAGCGTTTGTTTCCCGGTTTGACTGCGCGCGCGACTGCCCGCCCGGGGCGGAGGAATGGAGGAAAGGATGAAAAGAATCACGGTCGGTTTGTTGGCGTCGATCCTGGCCGTTCTGCTGTTTGCGGCCTGCGGCGGATCGGGAGCGCCGGACGGCGGTTCCGCGGGGAATGGGAAGAGTTCCGCTTTTGAGCTCGCGCTCATTACCGATATGGGAGCCATCGACG
>JAISML010000060.1 GCA_031276775.1 Eubacteriales Family XIII. Incertae Sedis bacterium
TGAACCGCGTCATAGCCGAGTTCTTTCGCGCGTCCCGCCAATTCTTTCTTCCCTGCCGTCGCGCCGTGTTCGGCGGCCACTCTGAGTTCCAGATTTTTCTTTGTGTCGGCGTAGACCACTTCACCCAACAGTTCCGCAAACCGTGAAGCATGATCGGCTTCCTCAAAGGCATAGCGCTTGTACGCTTCGGCGATTTCGGGATAACCTTCCCGGTCGGCCTGACGGCTCATGGCCAAATACATGCCAACTTCCGTGCATTCGCCGGTGAAGTTCATCCGGAGTCCTTCGACAACTTCCGGGTCGAGATCTTTCGCGATGCCGATACGGTGTTCATCGGCAAATTCCAGCTTCCCGCTTGCCTGCTCCGAGAATTTCCCTGCCGGCGCGCCGCATTGCGGGCATTGGTCCGGCGCCGCGCCGCCTTCGTGGATATAACCGCAGATACTGCATACATACTTTTTCATTTTCATCCTCCGTCATTCTTTGACTGCAACTTCCTCTGATCCGATAACTGATTCTATATCAACCGTTCGGCGCCTCAATGCGGCTGCCTCCCGGCGTTGGGCCGCTTCGTCCGCGTTTCCTGCGCCGTCAGCTTTCCCTGTGTTCCTTTGCGCACAGGGGACAGAGTCCCCAAAACAGCACATCGAGCCGTTTGACGCGAAACTCCCGCAACGCATCGCCCGCGATCCCGGACGCATTCAGCGGGACGTCGAAGATCGCGCCGCAGCGTTCACATTGAAAATGCGCGTGATCTTCCGTGAAAGCGTCGTACCGCATTTCACCGCCTTCCATGGAGAGCGGTCGGACAAGACCTGCCCGTTCCAAGACTCCGATCGTGTTGTAGACCGAAGTTCTCGAGAGTCCGGGGAGCGTCTCTATGAGATTTTGATAGATGCGGTCGACGGTGGGGTGATTGCGGTGTTCCCTCAGATATTTCAGCACATGCACCCGCGTCGTGGACGGTCGCACATCGGCGCCCCGCAACTCTTCCATGATCTCCCGATTCGCGATGTTTTTTGTTTCCGACATAGTTTTTCACCACTTCAATAACTGTAACGATTACAAATATAATTATATTCAAATTCTAAACTCTGTCAATACCTATTTGAAAATTTTTTGAAATTTTTTGATTCCCTGTCCGGGGTTTGGCGGACTGCGCAAAATATGATATATTAATATCAGTGCAAAAATCCCCGGGCGCCGCTTTTCCGGAAGCGTGCGGCGGAACGGGCGCGGTGTTCGGGGGATGGTATGTAAACTGCAAAACGCAGTTCGGGAGATTGCGGGGGGAAATGACATGGATGACGAAAACAGAGCGTCGGCGCCCACAGCCGACAACAGCGGCGTATACCATCTTCGGCTGAAAAGCGGTGACGTACCCCCTTACGCCATCCTGCCCGGCGCGCCGGAACGGACGGAGATCATCGCATCCTACTGGAAAGACGTGCGGCAGGTCGCGTCTTACCGGGAGTTTAAGACGGTGACGGGCGCTTATGAGGGGGTTCGCATAGGTTGCACGTCCACCGGAATCGGCGGACCGAGTTCGGAGATATGCATCAACGAACTGAACAAAGTGGGCGTTCATACCTGCATTCGCGTGGGTACCACGGGTTGCATCGTTCCGGATTACGACTTGGGCGACCTTATCATCCCTGCGGCGGCGGTGCGGGGCGACGGAACGTCGGACAGCTACATCGGCTCCGGCTATCCCGCTTACGCCGATCCTTGGGTGGTGATGGCGCTGTCCGCTGCCTGCGATCGCCTGGGTTACCGATACGGAATCGGTCTGGCTTACACGTCGGCGTCGTTCTACATCGGGCAGGCGCGCCCGCTGAACGAGGACGGAACGGGGTATTGGCCATCCGCCGCAGAACATTTGATCCCCGACCTCGCGCAGGCGGGCGTGACCAACATCGAGATGGAAACGGCGGCCCAGTTCGTCGTGGGCAGGTTGCACGGCATGCGCATGGGCGCCGTGCTTTCCGTAATTTCAAACCGTGTGACCGATCGCTGGGGCGATGCGGGCGGGGAGGCGCGTTCCGCGCGGGCGGCGGCCGAAGCCCTGCGCATATTGAACGGATGGGACAGGGATGGTATAATAAATTTCAATGTTGCTATGCCGCCGATGCGTCCGCAGCGGGTCGGCGACGGAGGGGGATCCGCCGGCAAGCAAAACGGAGGTGAAATGTGATCGAGCAGTTGGCGGTCAACGCCATCAGAATCCTGTCGGCCGACGCCGTGCAGAAAGCCAATTCGGGGCATCCCGGCTTTCCGTTGGGCGCCGCGCCCATTGTATACGCTCTCTTTGCGCAAGGCATGAACCATGCGCCGCAGGAGCCGGACTGGTTCAACCGGGACAGGTTTGTACTCTCCGCGGGACACGGCTCCGCCATGCTTTATGCCGTTTTGCACCTGTTCGGCTATCCCGGGATGGACGTCGGTGAATTGAAGCGTTTTCGGCAATACGGATCTCTCACGCCCGGACATCCGGAGTACGGTCTTACGCCCGGCGTGGAAGCGACCACGGGACCTTTGGGCGCGGGTATGGGCATGGCTGTGGGCATGGCGCTCGCCGAAGTCCACTTGGCCGCCAAGTTCAACAGGGACGACTGCAGGATCGTCGATCACTTCACCTTTGCGCTCGGCGGGGAAGGGTGCTTGATGGAGGGCATTTCTTCGGAAGTCTTTTCCCTGGCGGGGACCTTGGGACTCGGCAAACTGATCGTACTCTACGATTCAAACGACATCACCATCGAGGGCGGCACGGCATTGGCATTCACGGAAGATGTGGGCAAACGCATGGAAGCCTTTGGGTTCGGGGTGTTTTCGGTGGAGGACGGAACCGATGCCGCCGCCGTCGGCGCGGCGATCGAGGAGGCAAAGCGCGATGCGGCGCGGCCCTCTTTCATCAAAATCCGCACGAAGATCGGCTACGGAGTACCCGATCGGGAGGGTACGCCAAAGGCGCACGGCGAGCCGCTCGGTGAGGAAAATGTGCGGATACTCAGAGCTTCCCTCGGTTGGCAGGACGAAAGACCCTTTGAAATCCCCGACGGGGTATACGCGCATTACAGGGCTCTGGCGGAGAAAGGTCTGCGAAAAAGCGGACAGTGGAAAGCGCTGCTGGCCGAATACCGGTCGAAATACCCCGAAGATGCGCTCGTTTTCGACAGGTATCTCAGCGGGGGGATCGGGGAAGAGGTCTTTGGGAACGAATACTTTGAATACGAGAAAAAAGCCGACGCGACCAGAAACATCTCGGGTCGGATTTTAAACGAATTGAAAGACGGAGTCCCTTTTCTCATCGGCGGCTCGGCCGATCTGGCGCCGTCCAACAAGACACGGATCGACGGCGCGGGGGATTTCGCGAAAGGCGCGTATGAGGGAAGGAACATCCATTTCGGCGTGAGGGAAATGGGCATGACGGCCATCGGCAACGGCATTTTGCTTCACGGCGGTTTGCGTCCGTTCGTCGCCACTTTTTTCGTGTTTTCCGATTACATGAAACCCATGTTGCGGTTGTCTGCCCTCATGGGGTTGCCGCTCATCGCCGTACTCACGCACGACAGCATCGGCGTGGGGGAGGACGGTCCCACGCATGAGCCTGTGGAACAGTTGGCGATGTTGCGCGCCACGCCGAACATCGACGTGTTCCGGCCCGCCGACGAATATGAAACGCGCGTTGCGTGGAAACAGGCGCTGCTGAACGTGAACGGACCTTCCGTACTCGTGCTGACGCGGCAGAATCTCCCGGTCCTTGCGCGCTCGGGTCCGGGCGCGGAAAAAGGCGCGTATATCGTCGCGGGCGACGCATCGTCGAAGCCCGATATCATCATTTTGGCGTCCGGTTCGGAGGTCGCCGTTGCGGCGGAAGCCGGCGGGGCGCTTGCGCGGGACGGGATCGCCGCCAGGGTCGTCAGTGTGCTTTGCATGGAACTGTTCGAACGGCAGACGGCGGAATACCGCGAATCGATCCTGCCCTCCGACGTGCGGAGGCGGTTGGCGGTGGAAGCGGGCGGCAGCGAACCTTGGGGGAAATGGGTGGGGCTTGACGGCGCCTGCGTGACAATGGACCGATTCGGCGCTTCGGCTCCGGCCGAAGAACTCTTTCGGGTGTTTGGGTTCAACAAAGATTTTATCGTAAACAAGGCGCGGGCTTTGCTCGCGGCTTCCACGTCCTGATCGGAGGTCGGGCTTGACTGTGCGGGCGAAAAGAAAAACTCGGATCAAAAGCCGAAAGATCAGAAACAGCATTTTGAGCGTCACGCTGCTGTTGGTGTTTATGGCGACCGCCGTACTGGGGATTTCCGACACGATTTCCGGGTACGACGAAACCGTCCGTTCCGTTGATCGTTTGATCACGACCGCAGGCAATTCCTACGCGATGGCGCTTGACAACTATCTGGAAGAAGTGCGGAAAGACGTCGCGGCGATCTTCGCCTCCGGGGCGTTGACTTCGGCTGTATACTCCTTTGAGGAAAAACAGACTGCGATCGCGGAGATCCTGAAGCGCAGACCCGACATCAGTTCCCTCTATGTCCTGGATGAAAACGGCGTGGCGGTAAACGACGGCGTTCCGGAGGACATCGGCGAGGATTACGGTGAGGAAGCGTTCTATCTCGCCGGCGTCGCGGCCGGCGGCATTCATGTGGACGTGCCTTCCTACGACGAGTGGACCGACAACGTGACGATGACCGTGACCTGCCGGGCGGAGGATGCGGGCGGTGCGGACGGTTTTAACGGCACACTCTGCATGGACATCGCGTATGACGTCGTCAGGGATTTGGTGAATCGTGAGAGATTGGGCAAGACCGGTTACAGCTTTCTGTTGGATCGGGACGGCAACTATATCGCCCATCCCGATGAGAACAAGGTGTTGGACGTGGACAACATCCTCTCCGACACGGCGGAAAGCGCGGATGCGCACGGTTATTTCACCGACGCGCTGTCCGGCGTGACGGAAAAGCCCGCAGCGCTCCGTTATGCCGGGGCGGACGTAAAGATGTACTGCAAAACGATCGACGGGACGGGTTGGATCTTGGTCACCCTTCTCGAACCCTCCGAGTTTATGGGCAGTTTCCGCAGCCGGCTCGTCGTGAGCGTCGCAACGGCCGCAATCTGTTTCGTCCTTGCGATCGCGCTCGCGCTCATCATAAGCCACAGAATCGCACGTCCCCTCACGCTGATGGCGGAACGCATGGTTCTGTTCGCCGAAGGCGATCTTCACTCGCCCATGCCTCCCGTGCGATCCAAGAACGAGATCGGCGTACTTTACCGCTCCATGTCCGATTCCCTGTCCGCTTTGAGCGCTTACGTCGCCGACATTTCCCACAAACTGCGGGCCATCGCCGGCGGCGATTTGACTGCGAAAGCGCATTTCGATTACATGGGCGACTTCGCGCCCATCCGGAGCAGCTTGGAGCAGATACGGACATCCATCAACGACGCCCTGAAAGGGATCGTCGCTTCTTCGCGTCTCGTCGACGCCACGTCGCAGGAAATGGCTGCCGCTTCCGAGGAACTTTCGGGCAATGCCATCAATCAGGCGGGCACCATCGACGGGATCGACAGAGGGTTCAGCGAGATCAAAAATACCTTGGCCGAAAATGCGTCGAACGTCACGGACATGCTTCGCAGAATGTCCGCGGCGCGCGAAGGTCTGGTCAAAAGCAACGAGGACATGAACAACATGCTCGTTTCCATGAAAGAGATCGACGCGGCCGCGTCTTCCATCAGCAACATCATCAAGGTCATCGATGACATTGCGTTTCAGACAAACATCCTGTCTTTGAACGCGGCGGTCGAGGCGGCGAGAGCCGGCGTCCACGGCAGAGGGTTTGCCGTGGTCGCGGACGAAGTGCGCGAGTTGGCCAACAGGAGCGCAGCCTCCGCGAAACGGACGGAAGGGCTGATCGG
>JAISML010000083.1 GCA_031276775.1 Eubacteriales Family XIII. Incertae Sedis bacterium
TGTCGATCACATAGAGCAACGGGACGCTGCCCGCGCGCTCGGGCGAAAAGGGACCCGCGTCGTCGCGAATGGCGTCGATGATGCGACCGCCGCGGTGCGCGCCTATCGTGATCCCCCCGCCGAGATGCGCCACAAGCAAATTCATGTCTTCATACGCCAGACCTTTTTCTCTCGCAACTTTGCGGGAGACGGCGCGCATGTTCAGCACATGGCACATGCTCTCGCGCTCGACGCCGGGCATTCCCGTGATCTTCGCTACCGGGAGCATCTCGTCCGTCGTCACGCTGTCGTAAATATAGGCGGGGATGCCCAGGGGTTTTGCGATGCTGTGGGCGATCAGCGCGCCGAGGTTGGATGCGTGCGGCGAAGCCTTGCCCGCCCTGAGCGCGGCGATCATTTTTTCATCCACGCAGTAACCGCCCCCTTTCATGTGCGGCAGCAAATTGCCGCGGCCGATCACGGCGGAAAGCGATTTCGAATCGATTCGCCACTCCGCCAAAGCATCCCGAACGAGAGCGGCGCGATAATCGAACTGATCGAGAATGTCTTCGAACGGCTCCAGATCCTCCGCGCTGTGATCCGCGGTTTTCAGGAAGCGCTCCTGTTCATCCTCGTAGATCGCGATCTTCGTCGAGGTGGATCCCGGATTGATTACCAATATTGTATATGACACGATCATTCCTCCTTCAAGCCCCGCCTTGGGACGCGGGGCGCGTAAAGACCGCCGATCAAGCGACAGCCGCGGCAAAGACGAGGGACCAGTATTTCTCCTCCGCCGTCGCGCCGCGCGACACGAGAACGATGGGGGCTTTCGCGCCGACGATGAGTCCCGCCATCATCGCTCCGGCCGCAACGTAAAAGGTCTTGGCGACGAGATTGCCCGCCGTCATGTCCGGCAAAAGACAAATGTCGGTTTCGCCGCTGACGGGGCTGTCGTAGCCTTTGATCGCGGCCGATTCCCTGTCGTACATAAGATCGAAAGAGATGGGCCCTTCCACAACGCAGCCCGCAATCCGACCGTCCCGGTTGCGGCGCTTCAATTCCGCCGCGTCAACCGAAGCCTGCATCTTGGGATTTTCCACTTCCGTCGCGCACAGAACGGCGACTTTCGGTTTTTCGACGCCGAGCTTGCGCATGACGGCCGTCGCATTGTCGAGAATTTGGCGCTTCTGCTCCACGTCCGGACTGATGACCATGCCTCCGTCGGTGATCATCATGAGTTTGTGGTAGTTCGGAATTTGAAAAAGTCCCACATGCGACATGATCTCACCCGTCAAAAGCCCCAATTCCCTGTTCACCACTTCGCGCAGCAGATCGGCGGTCTGCAATTTGCCTTTCATGAGAACCTGCGCATCGCCCGCGGCGATGAGCGCGGCCGCCTTCTTCGCCCCCGCCGCATCGTCCGCGACATCGAGAATCTCCGCATCCGCAAGCGGAAGCCCCGTCTCTTCGCAAATTCTGCGGATCTTGTCCGCGTCTCCGATGAGGAGGGGTTCCGTCAATCCCTGTGCGCTTGCGGCGCTTACTCCCTCGAGCGTGTGCGGATCATGCGCGGCAACCACCGCCACGCGAATTTTGTTTGGCTTGGCTTTGACGATCCGCTCCATATCTTCAAATGTCTTCAGCATGGCGTCCTCCTCTTAACGGATGGCGTATCCCGCGTGAAAAGCGCTGACGTTCAGTTCTTCAAACCCTTTCTTGACATTGCGCCTGATCACCCCGTCCCAATCGACGCTTTCAATGTTCACCGCCTTGACGAGCGCGCCGAGCAGTACGATGTTCATGACGCGCGGATTGCCCAATTCCTTTGCGAGATCGGCAGCTTTGAATTCGAGAATGTCGATCTTTTCCTGCAAGGCCCCCTCGATGTCCTGCGGATACTGAACCGACCCCATGAGAATCGGAACGGAAGGGATCTCGTGATTGTTGATCACCATCCTGCCGCCCTTTTTCAAATATCCGACCCAGCGCAACGCTTCCATTTTCTCAAAGGCGACGATGACATCCGCCTCGCCGAGACCGATAATGGGCGAATAGACCTTGTCGCCGTAACGAATCTGTGTGCTGACGCTGCCGCCTCGTTGGCTCATGCCGTGTATCTCGGACATCTTCACGTCATAACCGACGCTGACCAAACCCTCGGAAAGAATCTTACTGGCAAGGATGGTTCCCTGTCCGCCGACACCGACCAATAAAATGCTTTTGATATTGTTCATTTAACGCACCTCCTCAATGGCATCAAACGGGCAAACCTGCTTGCAGACGGTGCAACCCGTGCAGGACGGTTCGTCGATGGTGATCTTCTCGTCGTTGTGGATGGCGGGACAGCCGACGGAGACGCATTTCTTGCATTTTTTGCACTTCTCCTGAACGATCACGCATTTTTTGGGCGACAGATCGAATTCTTCTTTGTCCTGTTCGCTGAACTTTTTCAGGATGCAGGGATAGCGCGTGATGATGACCGTCGGCTCATCCTTCGCGAGCGCAGCGTCGAGCGCCGCGTCGCTCGCGGCGATGTCGAGCGGATTCACGAGATAGATATTCTCCTCCTTGAGACCGATGGCGTTGCAGAGTTTGGGAATATCGACTTCCGCAGTCGGTTCCCCCATGAGCGTAAAACCCGTGCCCGGATTCTGTTGGTGGCCGGTCATGCCCGTGATGCGGTTGTCGAGAATGACCGACACGCTGCATCCTTTGTTGTAGATGACGTCCAAGAGGCTGTTGATGCCGGTGTGAAAGAACGTGGAATCCCCGATCACGGCGATCGCCTTTTCTTTCGCGCCCGTAAATCTCAGGGCGACTGCCGCTCCGTGACCGGTGCTGATGCTGCCTCCCATACAGAAACAGGAGTCGATCGCGGAGAGCGGCGGTGCGCTTCCGAGCGTATAGCAACCGATATCGCCCGTGATGACGACATTCTTTTTCTTGCTCAGCGCATAAAAGAAGCCGCGGTGCGGGCAACCTGCACAGAGCGTCGGGGGACGGTCAACCGCCTCTTTTTCGATCGTTTCGTGTTCGTTCTCCGTGCCAAACACGGACTTGCGCACGATGTCCGTGTTCAGTTCCCCGAAAGAAGGGATCACCGCTTTCCCGATCGCTTCGATGCCAAGTTGTTGCAGATGCCGCTCGATGTAAGGATCCATCTCTTCCACGACATAGAGTTTGTCAACTTTTGAAGCAAATTCGCGCGTGAGATCCCGCGGGAAAGGGAAAGTCATGCCGAGTTTCAGATAGGATGCCGTCTCTCCGAATGTCTCCCTCGCGTATTGATAAGCGACGCCCGACGTAATGACGCCGATCTTGCTGCCGTTGTATTCGGGCCTGTTGATCTCGCAGGTATTGGCGTACTCCTCCATCGCGATCAGGCGATCGGCCAGTTCGACGCGGCGCACTTTTGCGTTGGCCGGCGTCGCAACGAATTTCCTGATGTTCTTTTTGTAGGGAACCCGTTCCTTCTCCCTGCGATCCTCAAGCGTAACAAGACCTTTGCTGTGGCAGACGCGCGTCGTCATGCGCAGGAGCACAGGTGTGTCAAATTGTTCCGAAAGCGTGAAACCAAGCTTCATGTAATCTTTTGATACCTGGCTGTCGGCGGGTTCCAGCATAAGGACGCGCGCGGCTTCCGCGTAATTGCGGTTGTCCTGCTCATTTTGGCTGCTGTGCATGCCCGGATCGTCTGCGGATACGAGGATGCAGCCTCCCGTGACGCCTGTGTAGGCAAAAGTGAAAAGCGGGTCGGCCGCCACATTGACGCCGACATGTTTCATCGCCGCCATGGAACGGACACCCGCGAGAGACGCGCCGATCGCGGCTTCAAGCGCCACCTTTTCATTGGGAGCCCATTCGCAGTACAACTCCTCTTTGTACTGCGCCAAATTCTCCGTTATCTCCGTGCTCGGAGTGCCCGGATAGGCGGACGCAAAGATCAGCCCCCCTTCCCATGCCCCTCTCGCGACCGCCTCATTGCCGGTCATCAATTCCCGCATAACTCCCTCCTTCCGAATGCAAGCGGTTGTGGTCTTTTGCACGTGATGCAAGTCTGTGCCCTTGTTTCCCATGCAC
>JAISML010000087.1 GCA_031276775.1 Eubacteriales Family XIII. Incertae Sedis bacterium
GAAATCCGTCCACTGGCGCTGTCCCTGAAACCCCGCCGCTATCGCGTTGTTTCCATTGCTTTCCTCATGGAACCCCATCTCCCCGAGCTTGGGATTCCCCTCCATCATGTCGCGCATGATGAGAGCCATCTTCACGCAGCAATCCCATATTCCGTCATGTTCCGCGCGTGTCTTTCCGGCCGCGCCGTTGTATACGTCCGCGCGTTCGACGCAATGCCGGTTTACCCATGCGCGCGCCTTGTCGTACGCCTCCCGGTCGTACACGCCCTGTTCGATACGCCGGATCATCTCCGTCATATCCTTGTATTCGCAACGCATGCCGAAGTACTTCTCAAACAGCTCCGGGTTGACAATGCTGCCCGCGATTCCCATCGCCACATTGCCGACGGACAGATAGGATTTGCCTTTCATTTCCCCGATCGCGACAACGCCGCGCGCCCAACGCAGGATCTTTTCGCGGACATCTTCCGGAATCGCCGTGTCCGTCGCATCCTGCACCTCGCGTCCGTAAATCGAAAACACGGGAATGCCTTTCTGTGTGTGCGCGGCCAAAACCGCCGCGAGATAAACCGCGCCCGGCCGCTCCGTCCCGTTGAAGCCCCAAACCGCTTTCGGTGTGGTTTTGTCCATATCCATCGTCTCGCTGCCGTAACACCAGCACGGCGTGACGGTCAGGGTCCCGCAGACGCCGGCCCTGTCGAATTTCTCCTGACAGGCCGCCGCTTCCGCGACGCCCGAGATCGTCGTGTCGGCGATCACGCATTCCGCGGCAAAACCGTCCCTCGTTCTGACATGCCCCTCGATGAGTTCTTTGGCGGCCCGCGCCATGCCCATCGTCTGTCCCTCGAGACTCGCCCGCACATTCTGCGAACCCTCACGACCGTCGATAACGGGTCTGATTCCGATTTTCATATTTCCTCTCCTTATAACGAAACGTTTCGCCATCGTCTCTACGATACCACTTCTTGGCGCCGCGCGTCAATCTATTTTTGAGGTGTGAAATCGGATCGGAATAGAACGAATACAACCATTGATTGCACTTAACTTCATAATCTATTGATCTTTTCTCCTGAATTCGTCAATAATCAGATAATTCAAATCGATTTAACGGCTGTGACATATTAAGGAAAGTTGCTATTTTTGGTTTGGTCGTATCGCCGGCCTGACCGTATTGCAGGTCAGCGATTCAGCGCATTTGCATGTAATCAGTTATCACCGCAGAAACCCACGGAAAGGAGAGTCGTGTTGACAGAAGCACGCAAGGAAAAGATGTCAGAACAAACCATCTATCACAGGAGAGGCAGGAGGATCGTGCCTGCGGTTGTTGCAGCGCTTATGATTCTTGCATTGATGTTCCCGCCGCTTTCAGGCTCGGACGATGGACAGGCTTACGCCATCCCGGCTTATCCTTGGAGCGAGAGAGAAGCGACGGGCGATTATTTCTTCGACAATTACACGGATGTGCCGCAAAACTCGGTGTTCCAGCTCGTCACATCGGAACGTCTGACGGATATACTGAGCAGCAACGGCACCTACTACATCGCCTTTGCAAGCCCCGGGCAGGCGACGGGTCAGAATCTTCTGCCCCTGATTCAGGCAAGGGCGCAGGCCCAAGGCGTGAGCAAGGTGTATGTCTATGACCCCTATGTCGACGGTTATCAGATTGACGTCACCGCGGCAGATCCGACCAGCCCGGCTCAGGCTTGGCTCGGAGGAAACAACTCTGCGTCGCTCGGAGCCGACGGCCAATATGGCACAGACGGCAACTGGACGCCAAGACCCGCCGATGTGTGGACCATTCTCAAGCACTTCCTTCCTGCGGCGGCAAGCGTGACGGACGGTGTTCTCGACGGGTTCAGCGGTCAGGACGCCGCGTTGCTCAAGGTGCAGATTTCGGACAGAACCGCGGAAAACATCCAGGACGGGCGCAGTCTGCTCGCCGGCGTCAGGCTGGATGCGGAGGAAACCTGGGCGGACGTCAGCGCCGCCAAGAGCGCGCAGATCGATGCGCTTATCAATACGGGCGCCGTCGCGGCCGGCGTCAGGAGCGACTGGGACTTCTTTAAGCGCATTTACAATGGCATGTGCAACTACCAGTCCAGCTCTCAGGCGACTCAAGGGTTCAAGGATGCCGGCGGCATCTTCCGCGAGACGGATTTCCCCGGCGGCGAAGGGTTCGCGCTGCGCCTCATCGACATCAAGGAAGCTTACAACCTTCTGAACAGCCCGGGGGAATTCCCGATATTTTTCGCTTCCGCCGCCTGCCACAACACTACGGCGATCATCAGACAGGTGGCGCTCACCGCGAAGGACAACGGGATCCCCACGGTCTATGTGGTGGACCCCCTGCTCGACAACCACCTGCGTTTCGGTACAGGCGCGTCGGTCGACACTGTCGTAAAGACCCAGAATGTTAGCGGCACTTATCTCAGGAACAACGCGACCGAAAACGCCTATAAATTCAGCTACCTCTACGGCGAGCTCGTGAAATACTTCGACCCCGGTTTCGTGACCGAAAACGAGAGCAAGCGCGGAACCACCATCGCCTACTTCCCGAACGGCCTTGTTCCGGATAGCGGCACCGAGGGCATATCGGTATCTCCGTTCGACACCGGCACGGCGGACGGCTACGCAGTGCTCGGGGACGGTCAGACGCGCCATGCCAAGCGTCTGCAGGCGCCCACGCTGATCCGATACAACAAGGACGTCCAGAACCCCGTGACAGCCTACTGGCTGCACAGCGATCCGGATCCGCTTACCGGCAAGTCCACGAGCCCGCTCAATACCTACACCGAGTACATGCTCGAAATCAACTATGTTGAACAGCCGGCGGATTATACAAGCGGCACATCACTTACCAACTACAAAGCGCCTGGCGCAAACGGCGGCGCCTCGGTGCAACTGTCCCGCTACGAGATCGGCAATGAAGCCAAAGCGGCGCTCGCCAATGTGCTGCCCGCGCCGGAGGATCCCCCCGCGCCGGAGGAGCCCCCCGCACCGGAAGATCCCCCGGAGGTCGATACGCCCCCGGCAGCGACGGAGCGCGTAAACCTCGTGGATGCCCCGACCGGGATCAAAATTGAAGCCGACCCCGGCGTTCTGCCCGCATCCGCAAGCATTGCCGCGGTAAAACTCACCTCCGGCGCCTCCTACGATCTTGCAAAAAAAGCGCTGAAGAACCTCACGGGCAAGTTCCTCCCCTATGATATTTCGATCCTCGATTCCGCTCAGCAGAAGATTCAGCCGGACGGCAAGGTACTCGTGAGCCTCCCGATTCCGGCGGACTACAACAAAGCGAGAACCGCGGTCTACTATATCGCGGACAACGGAAACGCGTCGCTCATACCGTCCGCGGTAGTCGGAGATTACGTGACTTTCCGGGCGGATCACTTCTCCCTCTACGTGCTCGCCGAGCTGACGTCCGACGGGCGCTCGCCTCAGACCGGCGACGACACGGACCATACGGGTCTTATCGTGTGGACGGCGCTGATGGCGGCCGCGGCAATCGCCGGATCCGCATTGATTTTTGTGGGCAGGAGAAAGCTGAACAAAAAGCGCAACGAAACATAGGCTGAAATTGCCGACGGATCATCGAACATTACGTGGTGGCCGCGCTTTTCGCGGCCACCAAACAACAGTTAAGGAGGTCAGCAAGATGTTGGTTTTGCACAGAAAGAGTATCGTCCGCGCAGCGCTTGTATGTCTGCTGTCGGCAGCGCTGATTGTCGGCATACCCGCAGTCTTCCGGGCAGACGGCGCCTATGCGTGGGGCGGTTATCTCGAAGACTGCGATTTCGACGGCTATGACGACGAGACCGGCGCGCCCGTTCCGTGGTACGGCTATGACGAAACGCACGGCGACACCATACCTGGCGACTGGGACGGAAATGCCGGTTCCTACACCGACAAGCACGAGGAGAGTCTCAGACCTCCGGCGCAGGGCGGCAACACCGGAGGAACTTCCGGAGACAACACCGGAGGAACTTCCGGCGGCAATACCGGCGGAACTTCCGGAGGCAATACCGGCGGAACACCCGGCGGCGATACCGGAGGAACGCCCGGAGGCAATACTGGAACCACGGGCGCAACGGGTACGGCCGGCACAACGGGTACGCCCGACACAACCGGAAAGACCGACACAACCGGCACATCCAAACCAACCGGCAAGACAGCCGATACAACGGGCAACGCAGACACTGCGGAAAAGACCGACGCGGCGGACACAGCCAAGCCAACGGACAAGACCGCCGACAAGACAGGCAGGACAGACACCGCCGAAAAGAAAACTTCCGCAAAGGTCACAGGCAAGGAACTTGCGGCAGAGAACGATAAAAAGGAAAGCGGCGAAAAAGGCGGCGTCCCCGTCGCCCTCATCATCGTCGGCGTCATTGCGGTACTCGGCGCGGGCGGCGGTCTGGTCTTTTGGAAACGCAAAGCGGCCCAAAAGCAATCCGCACAGCAATGACCATGGCAACCGAAGGCCGAAAACGGACGATCGCGCTTCTTGCGCTGGCGTTCACCGTCGCACTGGCGTTTGCGGCCTGCGAAAGAAATGCCGCAGGGGATTCCGGGACGGGGGAAGACGGTTCAAACGGAAGTCCCAGGTTCCGCAACTGGATCGATGCGGAGCAGGAAGACGCCCGCAGTGCGCGGAATGCTTCCAATGACAGTCTGTCTGCCGGAGAAGCGTCTTGGCTGTTCGCCGTGCGCAGCATTGATCTGGACGGCGCCGCATTCTCCGGCGCGTCATTGAAGGAAAACAGGCTGACCGTCGTAAATTTCTGGGCGACCTGGTGCGGTCCCTGCGTGAAAGAGCTCCCGGCGCTGGGCAGAGTCGCCAATGACTATGCCCGGCGGGGGGTGGGCATCATCGGCGTACTGGTCGACGGCGTTACGGAGACCGGCAAAACGGACGACGGCGCCATTGACGCAGCGAAAGCGTTGCTCGCGGATGCGGATGCGACGTATACGTCGGTTCTTCCGGATCGGGCAATCGGCGAGTCCTATCTCGGCGCTGTTTCTTCCATCCCGACGACGCTGATCGTGGATGCCGGCGGCAATATCGTAACCGAATTTCTCGGCAACAGGAACGAGGAGGAATGGAGGAAAATCCTTGACGACGCGCTCTCCGAATAAACGACGGTTCATGCCTGTCTTGCCGCTCTTGGCGGCGGGCCTTGTTCTGATCGCGGCCGGCGCACTGCGCGGCGAGACCGGAACCATTCTCGCGCGGGCGGTACGCATCTGTCTGGAGTGTATCGGCATTGGATAAGTCTCTCAGCTTCGCACCGGGCGGCGGACGCGGCCGGAAAACCTTTTCTCCGCGCCGCCTCGTACAGACCGCGTGGACAATCTTAAGCAACGGTTGGATCCCCGGCTTTCTCAGGGGAACGGTATATGCGGGACCGCTCAAGGCAATCTGTTCGCCGGGTCTCAATTGCTATGCATGCCCGGGCGCGGTTCTGTCATGCCCGATAGGCGCCGCACAGGCGGTGATCGGAAGCGCGGTCTATACTGTTCCGCTGTATGTCCTCGGCTTTTTCCTGTTTGTCGGAGGCTTCGCGGGACGTTTTGTATGCGGTTTTCTCTGTCCGTTCGGTCTG
>JAISML010000127.1 GCA_031276775.1 Eubacteriales Family XIII. Incertae Sedis bacterium
TATAATGTTGGCTTGAGGATGGTATGTATTTTTTTCGGCGCTTTTATGCCGTTATGTCAAGATGATTGGATTCGTACAGTGTGACAGGATCGCGTTTCGGAGTATTGGCGATGTGATGATCTCATGGAGTAGATCTTGGCGATGAAACTGGGATTTGAACTTCCGATTGAGCAGAAACAGACGTTGGTGATGACGCCTGAATTGATTCAGGCAATTCAGATTCTGCAATACAACACCCAGGAACTGGACGCCTATGTCGAGGAACAACTGCTTGCCAACCCCATTTTGGAACTCGCTCCCGCAGACGCGTCCCCTGAGGAAAAGAGCGACGAAGCCGCGGAAGGGGAAGACGGGACGCGGGTTGCGGCCAAGGATAAGGCGAAAGAGGATTTTGACTGGTCCGAATACCTGAAGGAACGCGAGTACGATGACATCAGTTATCGCCAGATAGAAGCCTCGGGCGCCTCTTCCTGGGACGGCAACGAATACACCTTTGAACAGTTCACGTCCAAGGAAATCACCCTGAGCGAGCATCTGATGTTCCAACTGCAGTTCACCGATCTTTCCGGCGGCAGGCGTCAAATCGGCAAGTATATCATTGAATCCTTGGATCGGAACGGGTCTCTCACGCAGACGGCGGAAGAGATCGCCGCGCAGCTCAAGGTACCCGCAGAAAAGGTGAAACATGTCATCGGCGTGATTCAGACCTTTGAGCCGACCGGCGTGTGCGCTTCGGATCTGCGGGAATGTCTGCTGATTCAACTCGACGCGCTTGGTATCGACGACCCCAAAATCCGCGTGATCGTGGATGAATATCTGGAGGATCTCGCCGCGAACAGACTGGGGCACATCGCCAAAGCGGTGGGCGTAAGCGTCCACGAAGTGCAGAACATCGCGGATGTCATCAAAGGTCTGGAACCCAAGCCGGGCCGTCCTTTCAGTTCCGGAACGGACACAAAGTACATCGTCCCGGACGTCATTGTTGAGAAGACCAACGGGGAATATGTCGTTACGGTGAATGAAACGGGCATTCCCAAACTGCTGATCAGCCCGTATTACCGGAAAATTTTATCTTCTGCCGATAAGGACTCGGGGATTTCCCAATTCCTCGCGGGACGATTGAACTCCGCATTGTGGTTGATAAAAAGTATTGAACAACGCAGCCAAACAATATACAATGTAGTCAGCGCCGTGGTAAATCACCAGGTTCATTTTTTTGAGCATGGCGAGAAACACCTGAAGCCGCTCACGCTCAAAAAGATCGCCGACGACATCGGCATTCACGAGTCCACCGTGAGCCGTTCCATCAGCGGGAAATATATGCAGACGCCCAGGGGCGTGTTTGAGATCAAATATTTTTTCACGAGCGGTGTTTCCGACGGCAGCGCCGAGGGGATGGCGTCCGGGAGCATCAAAGCGCTCATAAGGGAAATCGTCGCGGCCGAAGATCCGGCTTCCCCGCTCTCGGATCAGAGCATCACCGAAAAGCTGAGAGCGAGAGGGATTGAGATATCCAGAAGAACGATCGTGAAATACAGGGATGAAATGGGTATATTGTCCTCATCCAAACGGAGGAGGTATTGATCGGGTTGCGGTATGTCTGAGCCGGCTTTTCGAAAGGACGATGGATTCGGCGCTTGAGAGGGTGGCTTCACGATAAATGTAAGTTGTTGCGCTGTGTACAGTGCGCCCGAGGCGCGCGGACAAGGAGTAAGAGAAGATGAGTGTGAAAGTGGGTATCAACGGATTTGGCAGAATTGGACGGAATGCTTTTAAAGCGGCGACGGACGCCAATGCCGATTTTGATATTGTTGCCATAAACGATGTGACCGATCCCAAAACGTTGGCGCATTTGCTCAAATACGACAGTTGTTTCGGCATCTTTGACGGAACGATCGAGGCGAAAGACGACGCGATCGCCGTCAACGGAAAAGAGATCAAGATCACGGCGGTGCGCAATCCCGCAGAACTTCCGTGGGACAAATTGGGCGTTGAAGTCGTCCTCGAATCCACCGGGCTCTTCACGAAGAAAGCCGACGCGGCGAAGCACATTGCCGCCGGCGCGAAAAAGGTCATCATCTCGGCGCCGGCCACAGACGAGGACATTACCGTCGTGATGGGCGTCAATGAGGATCAATACAACCCTGCCGAGCATCATGTCATCTCCAACGCTTCCTGCACGACAAACTGCCTTGCGCCCGTGGCGAAGATCGTCGACAGGGAATGGGGCGTCGTAAAAGGGCTTATGACCACGGTTCATTCCTATACCAATGACCAAAAGATACTGGATCTCCCGCACAAAGACCTGCGCAGGGCGAGAGCCGCCGCTCTGTCCATCATCCCCACCACCACCGGAGCCGCAAAAGCCGTATCATTGGTGCTGCCGCAGCTGAAAGGCAAACTGAACGGCATGGCGATGCGCGTACCGACGCCGGCCGTGTCCGTTGTGGACGTCGTCTTTGAATTGGAGAAAGCGGCGGACGCCGCGGCCGTGAACGCCGCGCTGAAGAAAGCGGCGGCGGATGAGATACCGGACATCCTTGGATTCTGCGAAGGTCCGCTCGTTTCCATCGATTTCAAAGGCGATCCCCGATCTTCCATCGTCGATGGACTTTCCACCATGTTCGTGGGCGACAAATTGGTGAAGATCGTTTCGTGGTACGACAACGAATGGGGTTATTCCAACAGGGTCGTGGATCTGATCGATTACGTGATCAAACGGGGGCTGTAGCCGGTCCGCTCGGAGGTGGTCAGATGAAAAAAACAGTGCGGGACGTGGATGTTGACAATAAGAGGGTGATCGTCCGCTGCGATTTCAATGTCCCTTTAAACGATGCCGGTGAGATCACGGACGACACGCGTATTGTCGGCGCGTTGCCCACCGTCGAATATCTTTTGGAACACGGTTCGGCTGTTGTTTTGCTTTCCCATTTGGGACGTCCCAAAGGCGAACCGAATCCCAAGTACAGTTTGAAACCGGTGGCTGCCGCGCTCGCGGAGCGCCTGCGCCGGGATGTTTGGTTCAAAAGTGTGCCGACCGTCGTCGATGATGAGATCAGAGCCAAGGCGGTTTCGCTGAAAAGCGGAGAGGTTATGTTGCTCGAAAATACGCGTTTCAGGAAAGAAGAGACCGACAATGACGAGACGTTTGCCGGGGAGCTGGCTTCTCTCGCGGACATCTTTGTGAACGACGCGTTCGGAAGCGCGCACAGGGCGCACGCGTCCACGGTCGGCATCGCGCGGCGTCTCCCGGCCGTTTCCGGTTTTCTCATCGAAAAGGAAATCAGATTTTTGGGCGGCGCATTGGAGAATCCTGCGCGGCCTTTCGTCGCGATCCTGGGCGGAGCGAAAGTCGCGGACAAGATCAAGGTGATCGAAAGCCTCCTGGCCAAGGCGGATACCTTGCTCATCGGCGGCGGAATGGCCTATACGTTCCTGAAATCCAAGGGATATGGGATCGGCACATCCATCGTGGATGAAAACGGCGTCGGGCTGGCCCGGTCGCTTTTGGAAAAGGCGGACCGCAAAGGCGTCGAACTCCTGTTGCCCGTCGACGTGAAAGCGGGCAGGGATTTTTCCAACGACACGGAGTCGGCCTGCTACGGCTGCGACGCCATACCGCCCGACCGGATGGGCATGGACATCGGACCGGGGACGACGGTGCGCTTTGTCGAAAAAATAAAGCTTGCGGGAACCGTTTTTTGGAACGGTCCCATGGGCGTATTCGAGATGCCCAACTTCGCCGCGGGCACCAAGGCCGTCGCGGAAGCGTTGGCCGAATCGAAATGCGTTTCCGTCATCGGCGGCGGCGACAGCGCGGCGGCGGCGGAGCAGTTTGGTTTGGCGGAGAAAATGTCGCACGTGTCTACCGGCGGCGGCGCGTCCCTCGAATTTATGGAAGGCAGGATTTTGCCCGGGATCGCCGTTTTGGAAGACAAAGAAGATAAAACGGAATGAGGAAATTTAAGGTCGGTTTTCCGAAGCGCGCCCGTTCCCAAAACGTCGCCGTTTCGGCGGATCGGCGGTAAGGAGGACGATTCATGCCAAGAAGAAAGATCATCGCGGGCAACTGGAAGATGTACAAGACCATCGCGGAGGCGGTGGGGTTTGCCTATGAGTTTGTCGCCGGGGCGGAACGCGTCGGGCATGAGATCGTCATATGCGCGCCGTTTACGCAGCTTGCCCCCCTAAAGAGGGCTTTTTCGGGATCGGATGTGAAGTTGGGCGCCCAGAATATGCATTTCGCGGATGAGGGCGCTTACACCGGTGAGATATCGCCCGCCATGCTTGCGGAGATCGGCGTGGATTACTGCGTCATCGGACATTCGGAGCGCAGACAGTATTTCGCCGAAACCGACGGGACGGTGAACCAAAAATTAAAAGCGGCCTTTGCCCGCGGCATATCCCCCATCGTATGCGTCGGAGAGGTGTTGGAAGAGCGGGACGCCGGCAAGGCTTTCGATGTGGTGAAGCGGCAGCTTGAAGCCGGGCTTTCCGGCGTGGCGCGGAGCGACGCGGAGCGTTTGGTCGTCGCCTATGAACCCGTATGGGCCATCGGCACGGGCAGAACCGCAACGCCGGAACAGGCGGAAGAGATGTGCGCTTTCATCCGGCAGACCGTGGGCGGCCTGTACGACGACGGCGCGGCGGAACGGGTCCGCATTCAGTACGGCGGCAGCGTGAAGCCGTCCAACGCGCGTGAGTTGCTCACCAAAGCCGACATCGACGGCGCGTTGGTGGGCGGCGCCAGTTTGTCGCCGGCCGATTTCAAAGCGATCGTCGAGTTTGACCGGCGTACAAATCCGGGAAATTGAATGGAATAAAGAGAGAGAAAGGACTGATATATGGAAACGCTTATGTATCTCGTGCCCGTATCGGCTGTATTGTCTTTGGTCGTCGCGTTTGCGCTTGCGGGGTGGATCAAAAAAAGCGCGGAGGGAAACGACCGCATGAAGGAAGTCGCCGGCTTCATCCGAAGCGGCGCGATGGCGTTTCTCAAAAGGGAATACAGATACATGGTGATCGTGATCGTCGCGCTCGCGATCATACTGGCAGTTGCGATCGATCCCGTGACGGCTGTGCTCTATGTGTTTGGGGCGGTATTTTCCGTGCTGGCGGGGTTTTTCGGCATGAAAGTGGCGACGTGGGGCAATGTGCGCACGGCCAACGCAGCCAATGAAAAAGGGCTTCCCGGCGCGCTGAAAGTGGCGTTCCGAAGCGGCGCCGTCATGGGATTGTGCGTCGTGGGTTTGGGTCTTTTGGGCCTCGGTCTTATTTTTGTCATAATGGGCGTGGACAGCGCCTCGGTTATTACGGGCTTCGGTCTGGGCGCATCTTCCATGGCGCTGTTTGGCAGGGTCGGCGGCGGTATCTACACAAAAGCGGCTGACGTGGGCGCCGATCTTGTGGGGAAGGTCGAGGCCGGCATCCCCGAGGACGATCCGCGCAATCCCGCCGTGATCGCCGACAATGTGGGCGACAATGTCGGAGACGTGGCCGGCATGGGTTCGGATCTGTTCGAATCGTACGTGGGTTCCATCATCTCCGCGATCACTTTGGCGGTCATCATTCCGACCATTACCCCGCAGATAGGCGCGGCGTTCGAACTTCCGCCTCTGGAAGGCAGCGTGTTCCCGCTCTTTCTTTCCGCTTTGGGCATCATTGCCTCCATCATCGGCGTGTTCTTCGTGCGGGGAAAGGAAAATGCCAACCCCGCGACGTCTTTGAACATCGGAACCTATGTCAGCACGGCGATCATCATCGTCGCCGCTTTGGTGATGAGCAAGCTGTTTTTTGACAATTTCAATTGCGCCGCCGCCGTCATCGCCGGTCTGATCGTCGGTACGGCCATCGGCAAGATTACGGAAATCTACACATCCGCCGGCTACAAGTCCGTCAAATTCATCGCGGAACAATGCCGCACCGGCGAAGCGACCACCATCATCAGCGGCATCGGCGTCGGGATGCTCTCCACCGTTTGGCCCATCATATGCATCGCGGCGGGCATCTTTGTGTCCAATGCTTTTGCGGGACTTTACGGCATCGCCCTGGCCGCCGTGGGCATGCTGTCCACCACGGGCATGGTGGTGGCGGTGGACGCCTACGGACCCGTATCGGATAACGCGGGCGGGATCGCGGAGATGACGGAACTGCCCAAAGAGGTGAGAACCATTACGGACAAATTGGACTCGGTGGGCAACACGACCGCCGCCATCGGCAAAGGTTTTGCCATAGGATCGGCGGCGCTTACGGCTTTGGCGCTCTTCGCCTCTTATTCGCAGGTCGTCCAATTGGAAAACATCAGCCTTTTGAATCCCCTTGTCATCATCGGTCTGTTTCTCGGCGCCATGCTGCCTTTCCTGTTTTCCGCGCTGACGATGAACAGCGTGGGGAAAGCGGCGAATCAAATGATCGAGGAAGTACGGCGGCAGTTCCGCGAAGATTCCGGCATCATGGCCGGCACTTCGTTGCCCGATTACGAACGTTGCGTCGATATCTCCACGAAAGCGGCGCTGAAGGAAATGATCGCGCCCGGTCTGCTTGCCATCGTCGCGCCGTTGCTCGTGGGCGTCCTGTTGGGCGCGCAGGCTTTGGGCGGTCTGTTGGCGGGGGCGCTCGCGACGGGCGTACTCCTCGCGATCATGATGGCGAACGCGGGCGGCGCCTGGGACAACGCGAAGAAACATATCGAGGAAGGCAACCACGGAGGCAAGGGCAGCGGCGCGCACAAGGCCGCAGTGGTGGGGGATACGGTCGGCGATCCGTTCAAGGATACGTCGGGTCCGTCTCTGAACATTCTCATCAAGCTGATGACCATCGTGTCCGTGGTATTTGCACCGCTGTTCGGCTCCGGGCTGCTGTAGCGTCCGAATGCGGGCATGTTACCGTTCGGGGTTTTGCGGGCTGCACGGTTGCGGCGCCGCCCGAAAACCCTGAACGGCAGCGCGGATATGGGAAAATGGTTGATATAGGGAAATTATGGAAATTTGCCCGATAATTCTTGCAATCGGCAAGGTGATGTGGTACACTGGTTTCCGTACGTTTGGATGAGAGGAGGATGAGCGGCGCCGTCGTTCATCCTCCGTGAAATACAGATCGGGCGCGGTTGGCGGCCGGCAGGGAGGGAGAGATACAACGATGTCGAGAAAATGCGCAGTCTGTGGCAAGGGTCAGGTGTCGGGAAACAATGTTTCGCATTCCAACAGACACACGAGACGCAAGTGGAACGCGAACATCCAGTCCGTCAAAGTCAGTGAAAACGGCACGGTGAAGCGTATCAACGTATGTACGCGCTGCATACGCTCCGGCAAAGTGACGAGGGCGATCTGACGCTACGGTCATGTTGTTTACGGAAACGACCGGACTCGGAACGATTCGGTACGATCAACATATCATAGGCAACATCATCCGTCACGTCGTTGCGGAAACGGACGGAGCCGCACTCCTTTCCGATCCCAAGGGACGGATTCGCCGGAATCCCGGAAAACCGGACAACGACGATGTGAGCTTCATGGAGCTGAAACGTACCAAGGAAGCATTGGACATCCGGTGTTGCGTCGTCGTCAAATTCGGCGCCGGCATTCAGCGCACGGCATCCGTGATCAGCGGCGCCGTGCGAAGGGAAGTTTCGCGGATCACGGGAGAGACCGTGGGTACGGTGACCATTGTCGTCACCGGCGTCCTGGCCAAAAATCTTTCAAAGCGTCATATCGAGGTGACCGCCCATGCCTGAAAGGGGCGCGGGAACGGCGGACGTGATTCCGAAACCCTGCGATCCGGCGTCCGCGCTGAAAGGCGTGGGTCCGAAAAAAGCCGCCCTGCTTTCCTCCGTTGGCGTCAAAACCGCGGAAGATCTGCTGTACGCTTTCCCCAGAACCTATGAAGACCGTCGCAACAAAGCGCGCATCGCTGAACTTGCGGTCGGAGAAGCGGCCGGATTTGAGGGTCGGGTGCTTTCCGTACCCGGCAAGCCCGTCCATTCCCCCAAAGGCGGAAAGGTTCCTTTTTCCGTCCTCGTCGGAGACGGTACGGGAACCGTCGAATTGATCTTTTTCAACGCGAAATATATGGAACGCATCTTTGCGGCGGGACGTTCGTTCCGCTTTTTTGGCGTACCGCAGACGGGCAAAGGGCGCCTGAGGGTCGTGCATCCCGATTTTGAAAGAGCGGAGGCGTCCGGCGCGCAACTGTCGCATCCCATTATGCCCGTATATCCGCTGACCGCCGGTCTGACGCAGAAAGAACTGCGTCGGTGGCATGAAGCGGTTTTGCCCGTCTCCGCTTTCGTGACCGAATATCTGCCTGAAAGTCTCCGCAAGCGGGCGCGGCTCTGCGGCATCTCCCATGCCCTCGCGAACATCCATTTCCCCGCGGATCGATCCGCGCTGTCCGCCGCAAAGTACCGTTTGGTGTTTGAGGAATTGCTGCTCCTGCAAACGGGGCTGATGCGGATCGGACGCGGACGGCGCGCGGCCGGTGAGAGCGGCGCAAAAGTCCTCCGTTGTTCCTGCCGTCCGTCCGTGCAGGCGTTTGAAAAACTGCTTCCGTACAGCCTTACAAACGCTCAGCGGCGTACAATCGCCGAGATATACGCGGATATGGAGACGGACCGTCCGATGAACAGATTGGTGCAAGGGGATGTCGGTTCGGGGAAGACGGCGGTGGCGATGGCCGCGATTTTCAAGGCCGGCCGCAACGGTTTTCAGGCGCTCATGATGGCGCCCACGGAGATATTGGCAAAACAGCATTACAGGGAATTGCGTTCAACCTTTGACCGTGCGGGCAACGCGGCCGGCGCTCTGCGTGTCGCGCTGCTTACCGCCGGCGTAAAAGCCGCGGAGCGACGGGATGTTTTGGCGGGTTTGGCAAGCGGTGAAATCGACGTGGCGGTGGGTACGCACGCGCTCCTCCGGCCGGATGTGATCTTCGCGCGGCCGGGTTTGGTCATTACCGACGAACAGCACAGGTTTGGTGTGAATCAACGGATCGGTCTGTCGCAAAAAGGGGAAGCGCCCCATGTGCTCGTGATGACGGCGACGCCGATACCGAGAACGCTGGCGTTCATCCTCTGCGGCGATCTGGACATATCGCGGATCGACGAGATGCCGCCGGGTCG
This sequence comes from Eubacteriales Family XIII. Incertae Sedis bacterium, assembly GCA_031276775.1. Taxonomy (GTDB): domain Bacteria; phylum Bacillota; class Clostridia; order Peptostreptococcales; family Anaerovoracaceae; genus JAISGB01. The sequence goes on from JAISML010000127.1 coordinate 9,116, forward strand.
GAAGCGGATCCTCACAAAGGTCGCCGGCAGCGCCAAGCGCGCCGAAGTGTATGAATTTTTGCGCGGGGAATTGGCGCGGGGAAGGCAGGCGTATGTGGTGGCGCCGCTCATCGAGGAGGGCGCGGACGCCGCCGGGAAGCCCGGGGAA
>JAISML010000133.1 GCA_031276775.1 Eubacteriales Family XIII. Incertae Sedis bacterium
CTTCCTGTTTTTCCAGGATTTTCAACGCCGCTTCGATTCGGCGGACCATATCGGCAAGCGATTGCCTGAAGTCCGGCAGATGTTTCGCTATGTATTCCCGATCATGCGCCTTGCCCGCATTCTCAAGGCACAGCGCCTCGGCGGACAGTGCGTACGCTCCGATATTGGCGGAGGCGCTTTTGAGGCCGTGCATATGGATCACGAAGTTCTGCAAATCATCCTGCGGATCACCCGAAACGGCCGGGGGCTTTTCCGCATCTCTGCAATACAGTTCCAGTATCTCTCGATACATCGCTTCGACGCCGCCCGATGCGGCAAGCCCCTTCTCCGTGTCCAAACCTTCTATTTCGAGCTTCATTAAACGGGCGGGCGGCAAATTCGCGATTTCCTCAACGGATCGGCGTTTTTCCGGAGGCACCCACTTTTTTACAATTGCGTTCAGTTTGGAAATCTCGATCGGCTTTGCAAGATAATCGTCAAAACCTTTGGACAAAAACATTTCCCGCATCCCCGACAGGGCGTTCGCGGTGAGGGCGATGATGGGCAACCGTTTGAAATATTCCCCTTCCAAAGCCCTGATCCGCAGCATCGCTTCCATGCCGTCCATGCCGGGCATCATGTGATCCATAAAGACCATATCATAGCGCTTGGCTTTGACCATGGAAACGGCGCTTCTGCCGTTCTCGCAGATGTCAACCTGCATGCGGTAAGCCGCAAGAAGTCCTTGGGAAACTTTGAGGTTGGTCATAATATCGTCCACGATGAGCACCCGGATATCGGGCGCGATAAACCGAACGGGGTACCTCCTTCCGCCCGCTTCCACCCGCACGCCGTTCAGCATATTTGCCACCGGAACGGCGTAAGCGGGCATGAAAATGACAGGGATGCCTCTGTGGGGAAACGTTTCCGCCATATCCGCCAACAGCACGAGGTTTGTTTTCGTTCCTTTGTCCCGAAGAAGCGCGGCGGCCCGCTCCGCGAGACCGGAAGACACAAAGGCAAAAGGAAAGCCGCCTGTTTCCAGAGCCGTCAGAAAATCCTCCGCGTTTTCCGGCCGGGTCACGGCCACACCGAGATTTTCCAGAGTGGCGAGGACCGAATCGCCGTACAGAGGGCGTTCGTCGTACAGCAGCACCGCCTTTTCGCCGGGATTCGTCACCGCCGCCATCGCGTCCTCCTTGGTGTATCCTTGCGGAAGTGCGGCGGTGAATACGGAACCTTTTCCGTACACGCTCGACACGGAAATGTCGCCGCCCATTTCATTGCACAACAGCTTGGTGATCGCCAATCCCAGGCCGGTTCCTTCAATGGCCCGGTTGCGCGTCTGATCGAAGCGGGCAAAATGGCCGAACAAGCCCTTCATATCCTCTTCTCTGATGCCGATGCCGCTGTCCGCGACCTCGAATTTCAAGAGGATTCCGGCGGCGTCCGCAATCTCGCTCGTTACCGTAAACCGGATAAAACCCTCGTCGGTGTATTTTACCGCGTTGCTCAACAGATTGAACAGTATCTGCCGGATGCGCACTTCGTCGCCCAGCAGATTGTCGGGTATCCCAGCGTCGATATTGACGAGGAACAGAATCGGTTTTTCGTGAAAGCGCACCCGGATGATGTTGATGACGTTGTTGATCATGGACGAGAAAAGGTAAGGCGCAACCGTGAGCCGGATGCCCGCAGACTCGATCTTTGAAATATCGAGTATGTCATTGATGATGGAGAGCAGGTTTGAACCCGCCTCGCTGATCGTGGCAAGGTATTCCGAAAGATCGGATTCCGTTCGGGATCGCGCGTCCGCGGTCTGCATGGCAAGTTCGCTCATGCCGATGATCGCGTTGAGCGGCGTTCGGATCTCATGGCTCATCCGGGCAAGAAAATCGCTCTTGTTGACATTTTCCCGGTATGCCCGTCTTCGTGCCATGCCCAGCCGGATGATCAGCGTGCCCATGATCAGGACTATGATGATGCCCATCACCATGAGGGCAAAGATTTTCTTCATGATCGCATCGTACTGTTCCACGGAAACATCCGCGCCGACCAGTCCGATAAATTCCCCGTTGCGGGTGTCGAACACCGGCGCATAGGCCGACATCAGAGAACCCCATACGGTGGTGACAAAATCGCCCGTGCTCGGGCTCCGGGTATCGTAGGCGCGGCGGCGGGTGGGGGTGAGCGGTTCTATCGTCCCGGGAGGGGCAAACGTGGACGCGCCTTCCTTTTCACCGTCGAACAGGTACATCATCTCATCTTCGGAAGCGCGGATCTCCACATATAAAAATGCGATGGACTCCAAATTGTCAAAACGGATCTTTTCTATCAGTCTTTTGGTTTTGATGTAGTAATCGCTCTCGGTGTCCGTCGTGTCGCAGAATTCCCGATATCCGGCGGGATCTTCTTCCAAAATTGCGGCAACCGAGGAGGCGACGCCGAAGCACTTGTCGGTCAACTGCCGCTTCACCGTTTCGGCGGCAGTGGAATAAATGACAATATCAAACGCGATGACCATGCAACCCAAAAAACAGACGGCGCAAACATACGTAAAGACAGATGCGATTTTCTTTACCGACATATCATCCACCCGGCACGCGGAAGATCCATATTATACCCCGAGCATGGAACTCCACTGGAGCGATTCCACGTAGGAATGCATCAAATCCCCTTCGTCGAGGCCAAAGGACTTCGCGCGCTCCACGGCGACATCGAATTCGCCGCGCTCGTATTCTTCGACGATGCGCAGCATTTCGTAAAAA
>JAISML010000198.1 GCA_031276775.1 Eubacteriales Family XIII. Incertae Sedis bacterium
TCGGGGGCATACCCGGCAGCATGGGCGGCGCGCTGTATATGAATGCGGGCGCTTACAATGCGGAACTGGCCGATGTCGTTTGTTCTGCCGAGGTATATGATGTATGTGACGATCATATTATTACGGTAAACAGGGAAGAGATGCGATTGGGCTACCGCGAGAGCATCTTTCAACGTGCGCAATGGGTGATATTGTCCGTCGTTTTGCGTCTGCGCCCGGGCGACAGGGCGGCGATCCGACGCGCGTCGGAGGAGTATGCGCGCAGAAGGAACGACAGGCAGCCGATGGACGTTCCCAGCGCGGGCAGTTTTTTCAAACGGCCGAAAGACGCGTTTGCGGGCGGACTGATCGAGGAAGCGGGATTGAAAGGTCTGTCCGTCGGCGGGGCGAAAGTTTCGGAAAAGCATGCGGGTTTCATCGTAAACGCGGGCGGGGCGACGGCGCGGGATATCCTTTCGCTGGCCGATGAAGTGAAATGGCGCGTACGGGAGCGCAGCGGCATCCTCTTGGAGGAAGAACCGCGTATCATAGGTGAGGATTGAATCGAATGGGAACAGTCGAATACATGATCAACAACAAAAAATACAGTTTGATTGCGGATCTCCATACGCATACCACTTTTTCCCACGGGACGGGTTCCATTGAGGACAATGTACGGGCCGCCCGCGCGAAAGGCGTCATGAAGATCGGCATTACGGATCACGGACCCGGGCATCTCATGTTCGGCTTGCGCAGACGGAACATTCCCGGAATGCGTGCCGAAGTGGAGCGCCTCAGGGCTCTGTACGCAGATATCGAGATCTTGCTCGGCGTGGAGGCCAACATCGTGAACGGAACGGGCATTTTGGATGTGAAACCTTCTGAATTCAAATATTTTGATTATGTCATCGCGGGTTACCATTATGCGGCGCCGGGCGGCAATCTTCCGGTGGGTGCGGTGCGGGCCGCGCGGAACATGATCGGATATCACGCGGGGTTCGATGCGCGGAGATTGATGAGGAAGAACACGAAGAACATCATCCGCGCCCTTGAACGAAATCCGATCAAGGCGCTTACCCATCCGGGCGACAAGGCGCCGGTGGATCTGCTGGAGATCGCCGTGACCTGCGCAAAGACCCGGACATTGGTGGAGATCAACACCGCCCATCGGTCGCTTTCCGCAAACGATTTAAGGACGATGGCGCTGGCGGACGTGCGGTTCATCATCAACAGCGATGCGCATACGCCGGACAGGGTGGGGGATTTTGTCTCCGGCGTGAACTTGGCGCTCGACGCCGGCATCGATATGAGCCGCATCGTCAATTTGCGTATTTCGTGACCGGGGAGACGGCGGAGGATGTGCGAACCATGGAGATTGTGATTGTAACGGGTATGTCGGGCGCGGGCAAGAGCTTGGCTGCGGATTGTTTTGAGGACATCGGCTATTATTGCATCGACAATCTGCCGCCGTCGCTGATTCGAAGCTTTCTCGATCTCATTTCCAAAGGAAAACATGACATTCGCAGGACGGCTTTCGTCGTGGACATCCGCGGCGGGGAATTCTTTGACGAATTGCTCGAAAATTTGGCCGCCTTGGATCGGGATGGCATCCGTTACCGCATACTCTTTTTGGATGCCTCGGATGCGGCGCTTCTGCGGCGCTTCAGCGAAAGCAGACGCTCCCATCCGTTGGCGGAGAACACGACCAACGAGGCCGCCGTGCGGGAAGAACGCCGGCGTTTGGAACCCATCAGGAAGATCGCGGACTGCAACATAGATACGACGGATCTCAGGAATGCCGCTCTTGCGGATGCGATCATGTCGCGCTTCCTGGGCGGCGGGAGCGGCGGCATGTTCAAATTCATCGTTCGCTCTTTCGGTTACAAATACGGGATTCCCGCGGAGACGGACATGCTCTTGGATGTGCGCTTCATTCCCAACCCTTTTTATGTGGACAGCCTGAAAAAACTGACGGGGAACAGCAAACGGGTCAGAGCGTACGTCATGCGCGCGCCGGAGGCCCAATATTTTGCGGATGCGGTGATCATGATGTTGGACAGACTGAAGCCCGCGTTTGAACGGGAGGGGAAACACAGTCTGAGCATCGCTTTCGGTTGCACGGGCGGGCAGCACCGTTCCGTCGCGATGGCGAACATCATATACGCGCGGTTGAAAGAACGCGGGGAAGACGCAGTGCTCGTGCACAGAGACGTATGACCGTACGCGACCGGAGGGAAAGATTTGTCCATGAAGCGAAAGGTGACGGTGATCGGCGGCGGGACAGGGCTGTCCGTATTGCTGAGAGGCATCAAACGTATCGAAGATGTGGATCTGACGGCGGTTGTTTCCGTCGCGGACGACGGCGGCAGTTCCGGCGTTTTGCGGGAGGACTTGGGTATGCTGCCGCCCGGGGATGTCAGGAGTTGCCTTTTGGCTTTGGCCGGCGAAGAGGAAGGCATGCGCGAACTGTTGGCGTATCGTTTCCGGGAAGGCAGACTTGCCGGGCAAAACATTGGGAATTTGATCATCGCTGCCGCCGGGGACATCTACGGAAGTTTTGAAAACGGCGTCGAGCGGATCAGCGATATTCTGAAAGTCAGGGGAAGAGTCGTTCCCGTCAGCGCGGAGAAGATGGTTCTGTGCGCAGAACTCGAAAACGGAAACATCGTCGTGGGCGAATCCAACATACCAAAAGTCGCCATGCGGGAAGGTTCCTCCGTCGCCTACGTATTCCCGGAGTCGGGCAAGGCGTCGATATCCGCTTCCGCGCGTACGGCGATCGAAGATGCGGATATTCTGCTCATCGGTCCGGGCAGTCTCTACACCAGCATTGTTCCGAACCTTTTGGTGGATGGGACGCTGGATGCGATCGCCGCGTCCAAGGGACTCAGTATCTATGTCTGCAACGTCATGACGCAGCCCGGTGAAACCGACGGTCTCGGCTTGGCGGAGCATGTGGCGGTTCTGTGCCGTTATCTGAATCCCGCGCGTCCCGATTACGTCATCCTGAACCGGCGCAGACTCGGAGACGCGGATTTGGCGAAGTATACGGAAGACGGCGCGACGCAGATCATTGCGACCGAAGCGGATCGGCAGGCTGTCACGGAACAGGGCATCGGGCTCATCGAAGGCGATTTCATAGACGTCAAAAAAGGATATATCCGGCATGATGCGCGCGCTGTCGCCGAGGCCGTCATGCGATTGGCGCAGAGTCGTCTCGGTGGCGATTGGTAAAACGTATGTCATTTACAGCCGACACCAAAAATGAGATCACGCATGGCAGGGTGGGCAAACCGTGCTGCAAAGCGGCCGAGGTCGCGGGGTTTGTCCGCGCGCGCGGTTCCGTCGTACTGCGGGGCGGGGAAGCCGCGGATTGCGTCCTCATCCTGACGACGGACAATTCCTCGGTGGCCAGATACATCAAAACGTTGCTGTCTGAGCGTTTCGGCGCTTCGGCGAGTCTCGGGGTGGGAAAATCGGGATTCGGGAAGAACAACCGCGTATACAAATTGAGGATCCTGCCGGAGAAAGGCGTCGAGCGCGTTTTGGAGGAAGCCGACGTCCTGCCCGGTCTCTTCAGCGGTGCGACGGACGAGCGGATATACGGAAAAAAATGTTGCAGGAAAGCTTATTTGAAAGGTTTGTTT
>JAISML010000253.1 GCA_031276775.1 Eubacteriales Family XIII. Incertae Sedis bacterium
AGCTGTCCGGCGCATTCAGCATCCGGCGGCAGGCCCTTGCGGATTCCGGCTATTACGATCTGATCGTCACGGACGGCGCGTCGGGAGAGACCGTTACGATCCCGCGTGTGCAGGGTCTGTCGTCCGTCGCGTTTTACGCGCAGGAGGCGTACGACGCGTCGACGCCCCGCACGGATCTGTATTTGGACAGTTTTCTGCTCAAGCCGGCCGCCCAATCCGTTGTACGGCCCACCGGACACACGGGCGCTTACAACACGGAAAACGACCCCGACAATCTGATACGCAACGCTTCGATCGAGACGAACCGATTCGGGAAACTGTTCGACGCCGCCATCTGGTACCCGAACAACGCCGCCCTGTTTCAAGACACGACCTACAGCCATTCGGGCAGGGCCAGTCTGCGCATCGCCGATCGGAATGTCTTTTGGCACCGCGCCGAATACCGGGTGGAAGGCTTGGAGATCGAACCGGACAGAACGTACAACATCTCCGGTTACGCGTCCTCCCTCGAAGAAACGACGGTGGATCTGCTCCTGGAGATAGGCGCTTACGGCGGACCGGAGAACGATCCGTATCCGCACCAACTCATCTATCTCTCCGACGGGGACACGCGTCCCGGCACATGGACCAAACTCTCCGGCTCGTTTCAGATAACCGAGACGCCCACGGCCGACAGGGACTATTTCGACTACACGATCACACATTCCGCGTCGGGCGAACGACTTACGATCCCACACGTGAAAGGCATCTCAATGGCCAATGTCATGGTTCAGGAAAAGTACAGCGCGGCCGAAAAGAGGACGGATCTGTATTTGGACAGTTTCCTGTTCAAAGGGGCGCCCAAAAATCCGGCGCGGCCCGCGGGCCACGCCGGAGCCGGGAATCCGCAAAACGATCCGGGCAATCTGATCCGCAACGGTTCTTTCGAAACGGACAGTTTTTCCCAAAAACTGCAAACGGGGCTGTGGTGGCCCGCCGTGCCCGGCGTCAATCTCACGCGACTGTCCGATTACAGCCACTCCGGCTCCCATTCCCTCATGGTGTCCGGGCGCGGCGAGCATTGGCACATGGCCATGTATCGGGTCGGGGCGGAGGATCTCTCGGTCGGACACGAATACGAGCTTTCCGGTTATTTCAGCAGCCTGGAAAAAACGAGGGCAAACCTCGAGATTACATTCTGGAACGCGCTCCCGGGCAGCAACGGACAGTGGGCGTCGGACACCATGATCCTCGATCACGGATCCATCGCGCCGGGTACGTGGACCAAATTGGGCGCGACGTTCAAGCTGACCAAGGAGGGCGACAGTTATGTCATCGCCTGCAACGGTCAGTCCATCCGCATACCCGCGCGGTATGGGATCGGCTGCATCGAAATCCTGCCGCTTTTGACCCCGGGTACGTTCAACAGAAAAACGGACATGTATCTTGACAGCTTCCTCATGAAAGACACCACGCCGAAGCCGTCGTTCCCCCAACTGAAAGGTCACGCGAACGAACCGGACACCGAAGACATCGACGGGACCCTGAGCAACAACGCCGGTGTTGAAGCGGATTTGCTGTGGAACGATATCAATTTCGGTCTTTGGTTCACCAACGGCGCCGGATACGATGTCCGGTTCGTCGACGGATTCAGCCATTCGGGGAAACAGAGCGTTCAGATTTACAACCGCAAAAATGGCGCGAACACCTTGCTGTACCGCGTGGAAGCCGGCAGCATCCAATACGGCGCCGAGTATGAACTCTCCGGGTGGGTTGCGGCCGCGGCAAAGGCAAAAGCGAAACTGATGCTTCAGGTATACGGCTACGACGGCAGGGGTGGCTATCCGGCGCAAACCGTCCCGCTTTCCTCCGCCGGCGTCGGGCAGACCTTTTCCAACCTGAAAGGTACGTTTGCGATCCTCTACGAGGACGGCGTTCTGTATTTGAATACCGCCGGCGGAAAAACGAAGATCGGCGCGTGCAAAGGCTTGTCCGGCATCGAATTTTGGGTGGAAACCGAAGAGGAAGGGCTTTGGCCCCCGGATCTTTATCTCGATTCGTTTTCGCTTTTGATCGGCCGGACGGCGGGCAACCTGTCGATCGCCGGCGCGGGAGCGGATCCGGAAATCAACAGCGTCATGCAGGGCGACAGCGTGGAAGCCATCCTGACCGGCTTTTCCACGCCGGGTTCCGCGGGCGCCGGCGCGGACGGAATCGTCCTGATCGTTTCCTGCGCCGTCATCCTCGCGAGCGCCGCGCTTATCGCAATTCGTCTGCTGAAGCGCAGAAAGGCGGCGCAATCCGCAGGGGAAGCCGGGTGACGCGGAAAATTTCTCTTGTTGGCAACGGATCCGGTTTCTTCCGTCTGCTGCGCGGGGGAAACCGGATCAAACAGGACATGTGATCGATCTGAGAAAGGCAAGGGCGCCGATTATGAAGAAAATAGTGTTTGTCCTTTTGACGCTGTCGTTGGTTCTCCTCGCGCCTCCGCGCGCGGAGGCGGAGGAACTTCCGGAGACGGTATCGGATCCGCTGACGGAAGACGCGAAGAACTTTACGCCTTACGGCGGGACGTGGGTCTACCAAGACGGGGCGTACAGCCAGTTGGACGATCTGATCTCGGGTACGTCGTGGAATTACGGGAGCCATTTCCCGTATGCGTACGCGGATTTCACGGTCGCGTTCGAGATGAAACTGAATGCCGTCGGGGAACAGGAAGGGTATGCCGGCATCATGTTCCGAAAGGCGAAGCCCGATGATACGCTGGAGATGAGCGGCTACGCCGTTGTATTGAAATCCTACGGTCAGGTCGCCGTATACGACTGGTCGAAAACGAAGGTGATGTCCTCCCTGCCGCTTGCCGACCCGTATGGCTGGCACAGCTACAAGATCGAGAACATCGGGAAGAAATTAAAACTGTACATCGACGGAGAGATTCGCCAGAGCATCAGCGACGGCGCTTACACGGAAGGATTTTTGGCTCTGACCACCGGCACCGCATCCGCGTCTTTCAGAAATTTCACCATTGCGGGAGAGGCGCTGGGAACTGCGGGAGGGATCGGGGTGATCGGCGACGGGAACATGGATATGGAAGCATCGGATACGATTTTTGGGGATCGCGCGGCGATCGAAGACAGTGAGAACGGTACGGAACCCGCGTGGTTCGCGGCGATGATCGGCAAGTTGGGCGGAAAGGACGCAGACGCGGAAGAAGCGGAAGCGGAGGTTGTCATGAGCGGCGCCGAGGAACAGACCGGCGGCGTAAGGACGGCGACGCTCGCCGTCGCGGGGGTCGCTGCCGTGCTTCTCGTCGTCGCGCTTTTGCTGTTTTTCGCCAACCGGAAAGGCGGGCGCAGACAAAAAGGCGCGGCTGCGGCCGCTTTGCTCCTGGCATTGACGCTCGGAGCGGCGCCGGTGCGGGCTGCGGCCGGCGGAAATGAGGTCTTCGACGGGAGCGCGTTTGAAACGGTCTTCTATGTGTCGCCGAGCGGGGACGACGGCAATCCCGGCACGTCCGAACGGCCTTTTCAATCCATACGCAAGGCGCAGGAAGCGGTCGCGCGCGTCGTCACCGATCAGAAAGGGGATGTCGCCGTCGTCCTGCGCGAAGGCCGCTACGCCCAAGGATCGCCGCTCGTTTTCGACGAAGACGACTCCGGCAAAAACGGTTTTCGCGTCGTCTACATGAGCTATCCCGGGGAGTTGGTTTCCGTCAGCGGCGGCGTAAAGATCGAAGGTTGGGAAGAGGCCGGTTCCGGCGTTTGGAAAGCGGAAACCACGCTGAATCTCATGCGCCAGCTCTATGTCGACGGCACGCGGGCAGTCCTCGCGCGCTCCTCACGGGTTCCGTATGAGATATCCACCTACGACAAAACCACGCAGACGTTCATCGTCAACGCGGAAGACGTCGAGGGGATCACCGGCGGAGAGCTGTGCACATACATGGATTGGAAATTCTCCGTCTCTCCGATCGCGTCCATTGACGGCATACCGAACAATCCTTACGGCAAGGCGATCAAATTGAACGATTTTGCCACCAATATCATGCAGACATTCGGGGATCTGCTGGATTTCAATTGCAAATATTTCATTCAAAACGACAAGGCGCTCTTGGACGAGCCGGGTGAATTTTATTTTGACAGGGGCGAACGAACCGTCTATTACATGCCGCGCGCGGGCGAAGACATGCGGAAAGCGTCGGTATTCGCGCCCGGCGTCGAAAGTCTCGTAAAGGTCGCGGGCGGCGATCCGCGGTCCCATGTCTCCAATCTGACGTTCCGTGGTCTCGTCTTTGAGCATTCCGGTTACAACAAACTGACGGATATCGGCTTGTTGGAATATCAGGCCAACCATTTCTTCACCGAATACAACGGAACGCCTTACTCGCCGATGGACGTGCCGTCCGCGACGATCCACGTGGAAAACGCGGACAATATCCGGATCGAACGCTGTGTGATCCGGCGTTCGGGCGGCTGCGGGATCAATCTCTATCCGTCGGTCAGCGGGAGCGTCATCGACGGATGCGTCGTGACGGACATCTCGGGGAACGGCATCACCGTTTCCCCGTACTGCAGCAACAAGTACACTTCCGACGAACTGTATTCGCCCACCAAGCCTGAACTGACGGGCGTCAGGAACATCGACGTCACGAACAACGTCATCACATGGACGGGGCAGGAATTCAAAGCGGCCTGCGCGCTGGCCAATATCCTGGGTTTTGAGATCGTCATGCGCAACAACGAGATCGCGTTCGCGCCGTATACGGGTATCAGCAACGGCTGGGGGTGGTCCACGCGGGACTACGCGGTCAAGGAAAACACCGTCGCCTACAACGACATCCACCACATTGGCATGAACAGCGTGGACACGGCAGGTTATTACAATCTGAACGCGCAAAAAGGTACGCAAATCCGCAACAACTACATACACGACATACAAAAGGCCGGCACGGGTCGCGCCGGCGCCCCGGTGTTCGCGATCTACCTCGACGAAGGATCCAACCATCTTGTCGTCACGGGCAACAGTGTCAAAAATGCGCCCGAAAACCAGGACGACATCATCTTCCACAATACCGGAGGCAAAATCTATTCGTTGGGCAACGATGTTTCCGACGAAGTCATTGGGAAAGCGGGGGTCGGAGAAGCCTACCGCTCCATATCGTTGAAAAAATACGCTTCAGCGGGAACTTCCCTGACGGAGAATGTTTCCTTGGGGCAACCCGGGGCGCCCTTTGACGGTGAGATCGGCATGAAACTCACCGCGCGGGAGGATGTGAACGTCACCGCGCTCGGCAGGTTTTGTCTGACAGGCAATGTTGGCGTTCACAGGCTGACGCTCTATGACGCCAAAGGCAAGGTCGTCGCGCAGACGCTCGCGGATATGTCGAAAGGCACTGCGGATTACAACGGATTCAAATACGCGGAGCTGTCCCGGCCGGTACGGCTCAAAGCCGGCGCCTCCTATTTTCTGTCCTCGGAAGAGACGAAAGACGGGGATTGGTGGCTTGAACGCATGTGCAAGGTGATTCCCAACGAAGCGTTTGCGGTGGACGGCAGCCTCACAAAGACCGAAGACGGTTTCGACATCCCGTCCCGGCCCGGGGCGGGGTATACGGCCGGTCCGGTCAATCTGTTGTTTGAAAAGGGGTGAAAGAGATGACATCTGGGAAAAACATGCGAAACCGTGCGCCCGTCGTGATCCTGATTGCGGTTTTTGTGTTCACGGGCGTGGCGTCACCGATTTCCGCAGACGGGGTTTGGGCGACGGAACCGACGCCGCCGAAATGGATTCTGGACTTTGAAGACAGCCTTGCCAACGGGAACGCGGGAGCCGGAAGTCCAACGGCATTTATGGAAAACGGGGAAGCGGCATATGTCGCCGGCGCGCACGGCAAGGCCGTCAGTCTGGATCCGGACAATTTCATCCGCCTTGACGACGAAGAGGATCCCATCGATTACAGCGGGAGCTTCACGGTGGCTTACCGCATGAAACTGAACGCCTACAGCGGCGTCGATCCCGCCATCGCCGGAAACAAGGATTGGGGCGACGCGGACAGTTTCGGTTGGAACTTTCACCTTAAATACGGAAGACTTGCCTTGAACTGGAAATCGGCGGCAGGA
>JAISML010000267.1 GCA_031276775.1 Eubacteriales Family XIII. Incertae Sedis bacterium
GATCGGTTTCCCCAATGTGGGGAAATCCACTTTGCTGTCCGTAAGCAGCGCCGCAAAGCCCCGCATTGCCGACTATCATTTCACAACGCTGCATCCGAACCTCGGCATGGTGGAATTGGCGAACACCGGGTTTGTGATGGCCGATATTCCCGGACTCATCGAAGGAGCTTCTGCCGGCGCGGGTCTGGGCATTGATTTTCTCCGTCACATCGAACGCACAAAAGCGTTGATACACGTCGTGGACATATCGGGCAGCGAGGGGAGAAAACCTTTGGACGATTTTCTCAGAATCAACAACGAATTGGCGTCGTATTCGCCGAATCTTTTGGAAAAACCGCAGCTCGTCGCATGCAACAAGACGGACATCGCCGACGCCGAATCGGAAGATTACAAAGCGCTGATCGAACACCTTGAACGGGAAGGCCGCCCCTATCATCTCATCAGCGCCGCCGCAAACCGCGGCGTAAAAGCCTTGCTCAACAACGTTGCGGGGTTGCTGAGCGAATTGGAACGCGACGAAGCCGAGCATGCGGACGTCGCGCGGCGCTATACGCAAACGATCGAAATTTTGCCGGCGGAGCGAGAACCGGATTATCGGGACATCCACGTCGAAAAAGACGGAGCGGTGTTCACGCTTTCGGGGAAACAGTTGAAAAAGCTCTTTGATTCCACAAATTTCAACGATTACGGCTCCGTCCGCTATCTGTACAAACATCTTGGGAAAAGCGGCGTGATCGACAGAATGAAAAAGAGCGGTCTGAAAGACGGGGATACGGTTCGCATATACGGATTTGACCTTGAATATACCGACGAATGAACAGGAGGTTTCTGTTGGGATATTTACACAATCATGTTATGGCAGAGCTTCCCGATTGGCAAAAGGATGGGGGAACGGATGAACAATGAGCTGCGCGGTTCCGACACGGCGCAAAGCGGCAAAAAACCACTGACCCGCAGTGATTGCGTCGCCCTGCTTCACGCGTACGGCACGCCGGAACATGTGATACGGCATTGCAAGAGCGTGGCCGACGTTGCCGTGCGAATGGGCAGGGCGCTGAATGACACAGGGCGGAAACAGGCCGGCGGGCGCGCGTTGGATATCGATCTGATCGGGCGGGCGGCGTTGCTGCACGATGTCGCGCGCGTTTGCCCGAAACACGCGCAGGCCGGCGCCGAGTTCGTCGCGCGTTACGATCCTGAGGCGGCAGAGATCGTCGCGGATCACATGACCCATGATTTTCCCGATTCCATCCGTGAAATCTCCGAATCGGATATCGTCTCATTGGCGGATCGTTCAGTCCATGAGGATCGATACATCGGATTCCGCGCCCGCCTGGGCTTGATCGCGGAACGCTTTCAGGGAAATCCGGAGGCGGTCGCCGCATTGGAGCGCAAGATCGGGCAGACCGCGAAGCTCGTCGGCGAGATCGAACGGATGACCGGAACGCAGATCGACGAAATTGCCCGGGGAGGGATCGTCCCCATCATGCCGTTGCTGAAACATGCGGAACGTCCGGGCAGATACATCGGCGGCGAGATTCATTCGGTGCAAAAGGATTTGGACGGCATCAAAACGAGATTCTGTTTTGCGTTTCCCGATCTGTATGAGATCGGCATGTCGTACACCGGTCTGCAGATCATTTACGATCTGCTCAACGCATTGGACGACGTGTATTGCGAACGCACATTCGCGCCCGCCGCGGATATGGAAGCGCTGATGCGCGAACAAGGCGTACCGCTCTTTACGTTGGAGACGCATACGGACTTGAAGCGGATGGACATCATCGGTTTTACGCTCCAATACGAACAATCCTATACCAATGTGGTGAACATGCTGGAACTCGCGGGCATTCCGATCCTCGCGGAAGAGCGAACGGAAGGGTTCCCTCTCATCATCGCGGGCGGTCCGTGCGCGTACAATCCGGAACCTTTGGCCGACGTCTTCGACATTATCGCCGTGGGCGACGGCGAGGAACTTTTGCCGGAACTGTGTGAGAAATATGCGCGTCGGAAAGAAACGGGAAGGGAGAACGCACGTGAGGAAAACGCCAAGACAATGCTGCTACTGTCGCTCTCCGAGATCGACGGGGTGTATGTTCCGCTGTTTTACACGCCGGTTTACCGCAAACCGGAAAGCGCTTCAAAGGATGGCCGGGAGGTGTTTTCCCATTTTGAAAAACGCTTCGGGCATCTGCCCGACAAGATTGCGAAACGCGTGGTACGGGATCTGGATCACGCGGTCTTTCCCGTAAACCCGATCGTCCCCCTCATCGAAACGGTGCACGACAGAGCGGTCGTCGAGATATTCCGCGGCTGCGGCAGGGGTTGCCGTTTCTGCCAAGCGGGTTTTGTCTACCGACCGGTGCGCAGACGTTCCCGCGAAACGGTTCTTTCGCTCACAGACGAACAATTGGCGCGCACCGGCTACGACGAAGTGTCCTTGTTGTCGCTTTCCACAGGGGATTATCCGAACATCGGCGAACTCACGGCAGAACTCATGGATCGTCTGAAGGAACGCGACATAACGCTTTCTCTGCCATCCCTGCGCCTGGATTCGATCACCGAAGAGACGCTGCACCGTATCGGAGAAGGGCGAAAATCAGGATTGACTTTCGCGCCCGAAGCGGGCACACAACGATTGCGCGACGTCATTCACAAGAATATCACGGAAGAACAGATTATGGCCGGAGTGGAAAAAGCGATCCGAATCGGTTGGAACCGCGTGAAATTTTATTTCATGATCGGATTGCCGACGGAAACCTATGCGGATTTGGATGGCATCACGGAACTTGCGGCCGCCGTCATGCGGCGGGCCCGAAGCTTGCAGGAGAAAGGCAAACGCACGTTTCACTTGACCGTCAGCGTATCCAACTTTG
>JAISML010000037.1 GCA_031276775.1 Eubacteriales Family XIII. Incertae Sedis bacterium
CTGATACTCATGAAAGATCCGCTCGCGGCCGAATACCTGCAGACGGAGGTTCGTTTCACCCTCATGGTCAACGACGTGTACGGCATTCTGGCCGAAGCCGTGAAAAGCGAATGACCAAACGGGCGGAGCCGCATGGCGCGCCAAACGAAAACGGGTTGCAAGCCCGGAAAGGGAACAGGGGAATGGGATATTCCGCAGACTGTGAAAGGCTTCTGTGCATCGCAAAAGCGGCGGCTTTGGGGGACAGGTGTTTCGACTATATCCTCGGGGAGATCCGCCCCGGCGTCACGGAACGGACCGTCGCGGACAAGATCGACGCGTTTTTGCGCGCGCACGGCGGGGAAGCGTTGGCGTTCCCCACCATCTGCGTGTCCGGTCCGCGGGGTTGTCTGCCGCACGGAGAACCCTCGGATCGGAGGATCGAACGCGGGGAATTCCTCACGATGGATTTCGGCGCCGTAATAGGAGGCTTTTGCGGCGATATGACGCGGACGGTCGCGGTGGGTGCGGTCAGCGGGGAACAGCGACGCGTGTACGACGCGGTCCTGACGGCGCAAAGAACCGCCATTCGCGCGATCAGGGCAGGGACGCGATGCTCTGACGCGGACAAGGCGGCGCGCGCCGTCATTGAGGAAGCGGGGTACGGCGCGTATTTCGTGCACGGCACGGGACACGGGGTGGGCGCGGAAGTTCACGAGCCTCCGACGCTGAACGCAAAGAGCGAAGAAACGCTCGAAGCCGGCTTTGCGGTCACGGTCGAGCCGGGCGTCTACATCGAAGACAAAATGGGCGTTCGGATCGAGGACTTGTTGATCGTCACCGATACCGGTATAATAAATCTGACAAGCGCGGAGAAAGACCTGATCGTTCTGTGAAGCCGAGACGGTGTTCGCTTCCGCAAACGGCGGGTCGCAACCGCCCCGGTCGTTCGTTGTATGCAAAGAAGGAGTTTGTATGATATTTGCGGGAGAATTCAGAAAAGGCATGACGTTTGAGATAGACGGCGATCCCTATGTCGTCTTGGATTTTCAACATGTGAAACCGGGCAAAGGCGCGGCTTTCGTGCGCACGAAGTACAGGAACATCCTCAGCGGAGCCATTCGCGAGGAAGCGTTCAATCCCAACGACAAATTCCCGAAAGCGCACATCGAGACGAAAAACATGCAATATCTCTACAACGACGGGGAACTCTACTATTTCATGGACGGGGAAACGTACGATCAGACGCCCCTGATGGCGGATCAGGTCGCGGACGCCATGCAGTGGCTGCGGGAGAATGATGTGGCCACCATCAAATTCTACAAAGAGAACGCTTTCTTGGTGGAAGCGCCGAATTTCGTGGAATTGAAGATCACCGATACGGAGCCGGGCGTGAAAGGCGACACCGCGACCAACGTTACGAAAGCCGCGACCGTGGAGACCGGCGCCGTCGTTCAGGTTCCCATTTTCATCGAGAGCGGCGAGACCATCAAGATCGATACCCGTTCAGGTGAATATTTGGGCAGAGCGTAAGCGGAACAATGCATTTTGCGCATCTTTCATCGGCCGCGATCATCGTCGCGCCGTTGTCGCGCCTTTGCATTGCGGAAGGAAGATATCGAAACAACCATGACAAAGAAACGGAAAACCGGAAAAAAAAGACGGGCTTTGCCCGTCATCATCCTGTCGGTGATTCTTCTGCTTCTCGCCGGCGGCGGCGGAGGCGCATATTTCATCTACCAAACTTCCCTCAAACCTATGGATCCTGCGGACTCCGCAGAGATATCCTTTGTTGTGGAACAGGGAATGGGAACGGCTTCCATCGCGCAGGCCTTGGAGGAACAAGACCTCATTCGCAACGCTTTCCTGTTCAAGCTGCGTTCCCGGCTCACGGAGAATGACGGTAAATACAAGGCCGGGATCTTTCTCCTCTCACGCTCCATGTCCGCCGACGCCCTCATCTCAACCTTGACCTCGAGCGCCGCAGACATCGACGACTCCAATGTGGTGCGTTTTACCGTACCCGAAGGATACAACCTGCGCCAGATCATGGGAGCGCTGACGGAGAAAGGTTTGGTGGACGAGGCTTCGTTCATGGACGAAGCGGAGAACGGAGACTTCGATTACGATTTCCTCGCCGACATACCCTCCGGGCCGGATCGTTTGGAAGGCTTCCTCTATCCGGAAACGTACGAAGTGTTCAAAGACGCCGGCGCGCATGGGATCATCGACAGGATGCTCGCGCAATTTGACAAACTGTTCCAATCCGAATACTATGACAAGGCGGCGGAGATGGGGCTGTCCGTCAGGGACGCGGTCACCATGGCGTCTCTCATCGAGCGGGAATCGAAGACCGCCGAAGAGAGACCCGTTATGGCGGGCGTCTTTTACAACAGATTGAAGGTGGACATGCTCCTTCAAAGTTGCGCCAGTATCCAATACATTCTCGGCGAACCCAAGGAATTTCTCACCGAGGCGGATACGCGGATCGAATCGCCCTATAACACCTATCTGCACAAAGGACTCCCGCCGGGACCGATCTGTTCGCCCCGCATGGCCTCGATCGAGGCGGCTCTCTATCCTGACGACAACGATTACCTCTTCTTTGTCGTCAGCGAGAAATTGGACGGAACCCATAATTTCTCGGCGGATTACGACAAATTTTTAAAAGACAAGGCCGCCTATCAAAAAGCGGTGAAAGCCGCGGGCGCGTAACGCAAGAACGGGCGGAGCCGGCACAAAGGAGAAAATAACGCAATGCCGATATTGGTTCAAAAAGGTTTGCCCGCCTACGGCATTCTCAAGAATGAGAATGTCTTTGTCATGCACAAGGACAGGGCGGAACGGCAGGAGATAAGACCGCTGAAAATTGCCGTTGTGAATCTGATGCCGATCAAGGAAGTGACGGAAACCCAACTGATACGCATGCTCGCGAACACGCCTTTGCAGGTCGATCTGCAACTGTTGACGTTGGCGTCCCACGAATCCAAAAATACGGATCCGTTGCATATGGAAACTTTCTACATCAAGTTTGAGGAAATCAAATGCGAGCGCTTTGACGGCTTGATCATCACCGGCGCTCCCGTGGAGACGATCCCTTTCGCCGAGGTGGACTATTGGAAAGAACTGACCGAGATCATGGAATTTTCCAAAACGAATGTGTTCAGCACCCTCCATCTCTGTTGGGGCGC
>JAISML010000093.1 GCA_031276775.1 Eubacteriales Family XIII. Incertae Sedis bacterium
CAAGACTTTGAGATCGTCCCAAAACGCCATGGCCGCGATCCCCGCCAGCATTATCAAGCCCGCCACCGTCAACAGTATTGTTTTTCGTTTCATGTCTTCCCTTTCAACCGATATCAATAGCCGAACGCTTTGCGGGCGACGGCGAACATCGCGACGGCGGCGGCAACCGAAGCAGGATCGTCCGCGATTCCGACGCCGAACGTCAGGACGTCTTCTGCGACGGTCGCGCCAATGATGACCACGCCTCCGACGATCAAGGCGCCGCCCAGCAAATACCCCGAAATATCCCGCTGCGGCGCATCGGATGCATCTGCGGGCACGGGCGCGGGTGCGGGCACGTCTCCGAGGACGATGCCGGGGTTGCCCTGCTTGTGTTGATTCTCTCCGGACATTTGAAAGCCCAATGTGCTCGACACGGAATTCTGTCCATAGTTTGCGGTAATGCTGTATTCCGCGCTGTATGTTTTATTTAAAATCCCATACCCCAAATAGGCACTTGAGAAAGAATTGCCGTATTCCCCACTCCCGGATACTCCTACTGTACCGCCAGGAAGCGAAATACTTGTCTTAATCGAACCAACTCCCGTGGATGTCGTAAAGGAATCGAAAGCGAGCCTGTGACGGGAAAGGGTCGTGTTTACGGTCGTGCCGCTGTAGTTCTCGCCGAAAGACGACGAAGTTTGGTAATACAGATATCCGCCGCCGGCGATCGGAACTCTGATGTCAGGTTGGATGCCGAGATCCGGAGCGTAGGGGAGGGCATTCGACAAATACCTGTTCAGCAGACGCGCAACGTAATCGAGCAAATTCTTCTTTTGGGATTCCGACATGTTTTTGAGTGTTTCTTCGTTGATTGATTCTCCGGTGACGCGCTCGATGTATTCATCTATCTTTTTTCCTATGTCTTCCCCTATCGTTTGCGACAGTGTGTCCTCGATCCACGTCTGGTACTGCGCTTTCTTGTTCTCCCGCACTTCCGAGATGCGGGCGTTGACGCTCGTCTTCGCCGCGTTGACGTTGGCGGAGAAAGATGCGACGGCGGCATTCGTGAGGGCTCCGGGGGCGCATCCGTAGGTCGCGCCGACCGAGCGCGCGGTTGCGGCGCCCGCGTTGATGTAGTAATTGGCGGTCGCCTGCGAGATGCCCGCAATGGCGTTGATCGCTTCCGCGGACGTGTAATCCGTGCCGCTTGCCCGCGATAGCGCCGAAGAAAAGGCGGCGTTCGCTTTGTTTTGGGCATTTTGCAACGTGCGACCCACATAAAAGTTATAGATCTCGTTGATGCCGCCCATCGCTTCCATTTGGCGCTCGTAGGCGTTGTTTGAAACGGCGTGCCCGGACGGATCCGCGTTGTTGATCGGATCGGACTCCGCGAAGGCGTATCTGTTTTGGGAATTGATCGAAGCGAGACTGCCGAGCGCCGTGTCCTTCGTGAGGAAGCTTGCGGCGTCGGGCGCGTAGTAGCGGGCGCGCAGATAGGTGAGGGCGGTGACGGGATTGTACTCTTCGGCATTGTGCGCCCAAATGAGTTCGTCCCCCTCCGCGCCGGCAGTGACGGTTCCGAACGGATCGTAGGCATAGCTCTTCGTGAGCGCCGGCTCCGCCGACGCGGCGAAGCTCGTGTACACCTGCGCGACCGAACCGCGCCCGTCAAAGAGATAAGTGTCCGCGTCCCCCGAGCCTTTCACCGCCATGATGCGCTCGTTGCCGTAGATGTACGCGGCGGTGACCTCGGCCCGCTTGCCGTAGGTCATCGCGACCTGCGCGTTTTCGTAGGAGACGTCGTTCACGTAGTACGTGAGTTCGTAGTCGAAGCGCGTCGCCGGCTCGGCGTTCGAGGGGATGATGACGGAGGCGGCGCCGACCGGCGCGGCCTCCTCCGGGGAGGGCGGCGCTTCTTTCGGGTGCGTCACATCGCGAATGTCCGCTTCCGTCAGTCCCGCCGCGATGAGGGCGGCGAGGTCGTCCGCGCCGAATTCGCCGCCCGCGTCATACCGTCCCGGGGACAAAAGGTACGCAAACGCTCCGTTCCACGCTTCCTGCGCGCGGGGAGCCGCCGCCATGTCGGGCGCGCAGGCGAACGTGCTCAGGCAAAGTCCGAATCCGTAGAGGAAAGGCCGATGAGAGAATGCGCGCTCTTCGGGCGTCGGCGTCGTGCCGAGGGAAGCGGGCGAAGAGAGGGCGAGATCGCTTCGCGCGTCCGAACGGCTTTCTTCCGCGCCGGATCCGGCATCCTCGGCGGGCAGGGAGGTGACGGTGCGATGCACCTGAAAGACGCGGTTTCCGTCCCCGTCGTAAGTCGCCGCCATGAGAAGCGCGCCGCCCTCGCGCACGGCTTTCAGACGGTTCTCCGCGTCGTAGGCGTATTCGGTGAGGACGGCGGGACGTCCCGCTCCCCCGTCTGTCTTTGCGATCAGATTTCCGTCCCCGTCCCAGGTATAGCGCGTGATTTCTCCGCTCTTCCCGTCGGTTCGCTCCGCGATCCGCCCGTCCGCGTCATAGGTGCAGACGATCTCGCCGCCATCCTCCGAAGTGATGTGCGCGACGCGGCTTCCAAGCAAGTCATAGGAGTATTCCGTCTTTGACCGCACGCCGCCGGCTTCCTCGACACAGCTTTCCAATTGACCCGCCGCGTCATAGGCATAGGCGCGCAGGGTGCGCGCCTGCGGTTCCGTTCCGTCCGCGGGCATTTGCGCGACGGACTCCGAGACGATCCGCCCCTCCGCGTCGTACGTGTAGTCGAAGGACGAAAGCACGGCGCCGCCGCGCTTGTTCACAAGCCGCGTCAACCGGTTCAGGGCGTCGTAGACGCAGATCGAAGAGGTTCCGTCCGGTCGCGCGCAGGAGACGACGTTTCCCTGCGCGTCGTAGGCGTATGCCGTATCTCCCGAACCCGAGTCGCGAACGCGGAGAATCCGATCCCCGAGATCGTAATCGTAGGAAACCGTTCGCCCGTCGGGATAACCCACCTCGCTCATGCGTCCGTATGCGTCGTAGGCGTAGGAGAGGGCGCGTCCGTCCGCCTGCGTCACAGAAGCGAGCCGACCCGCCGCATCGTACCCGTAAGAACTGCGTCCCGTCGCGTCGTTCATGAAAAGACGCCTGCCCGCACTGTCGTAGGCGTAGGCGACGGACGTCCCGTCCTCGTCGTAATGCTTTTCGATCAGCCGACCGAGCTTGTCATAGTCGTAATCCGTGCGCGCGCCTTCGGGCGAAACGGCCGAGGTGAGGAGCGAAGCCGTGTCGTACGTGAAGCGCTCGACCGCTCCGGACGGCGAGGCGACGGACGTGAGGTTGCCGTGCGCATCGTAGGTGTAGGACTGCGTCGCTTCTCCGTCGCCCATGCCGGCCAAGGCGCGCGCGCCTGCGGTTCGCTCGTCCGAAAATCGGGCTTTTGTGACGTTCCCCATCGCATCATAAGCGTATTCGACCGTCCGCCCCAAGGGATCCGTGACCTTGACCGGATTGCCCGCAAGGTCGTACAGGTACGAGGACGTGTTTCCCGTCGCGTCGGTTTCGGACGCGAGAATGCCGTCTGTGTCGTAAGTGCGGGTGCGGACGGCGCCGAGCGCGTCGCGCGTCTCCGTAAGCCGCCCCGTGCGGTCGTAGCTTACCTGCGTCACATTCCCGTTTTTGTCCCGCCGGGCGATCGGCAGGTTCGTCTTGCCATAGGTGTACGTCTCATCGTTGCCGAGCGCGTCCGTGTATGTGACCGGATTGCCCGCAGCGTCGAAAGCGCGGCGTTCCGTCTTTTCGCCCTGCACAATGCCCGTGACGCGCCCGGCTCCGTCGTACTCGAACGAGATCGGCAACGTCGTCCCGTCCGTTTCCGTGACGAGCCGATCCAGCGCGTCGTAGGCATAGGCGTAGGTTGCGCCGCCCGGCAGGTTCGAGCGGATGAGATTGCCCGCTTTGTCGTAAACATGGGTCGTCACGCCGCCGAGCGCGTCCTCCTCCCGCGTGACGCGGTGCGCGGCGTCGTAGGCAAACTTCGTCCGTGCGCCTTTCTCGTCGGTTTGGGATGCGACATTCCCCGCCCGATCGTAGGAGAAAGTGACGGAGCGGCCTGCGGAGTCCGAGGCCTTTGTGACGCGTCCGATCGCATCGTATTCGTATTGCCCGATCAGCCCGCTCGGCAGTTCGGTCCCAAGCAATCTGCCCGACGGGGAATAGGTGTGCGCCGTGACGTTTCCGAGCGCGTCGGCGACGGACGTGACATTCGAGTGCGCGTCATGGGTTTGCGCCGTGACGGCGCCGCGCGGGCTTGTCGTCTTTTCCAAACGGTTCCGCGCGTCGTAGGCATAAGTCGTGACGTTTCCGAGCGGATCCTTCTCCCGCAGGAGATTTTCGCAGAGGTCGTAGACATATTCCCAAACGGCGCCGGCGGCGTCCGTGCGCTTCACGAGATTGCCCGACAAATCATAGCCGTAGTTTGCGGTGTTGTTGCGCCCGTCCGTCTCGGACAGGAGTCTGCCCGTTTTGTCGTAGGACGCGCGCGTCTCGTTCCCTGCTTCGTCCGTCAGACGCAGGACGTTGCCCGTCCTGTCGCGTTCGTACGTCCGCACTCCGCCCGCCGCGTCGATCGCTTTCACAAGATTTCCCGTCTTGTCGTATTCGTACCTCGTCGCGCGGCCGAGCGCGTCCGTTTCGGAGACGAGGTTTCCGGCAAGATCGTACGCGCAGGCGACGTCTTCGCCCGCGCTTGTCCGCGTGCGCGTCGTACGCCCGAGCAAATCATATTCAAAGACGGTCTTGTCGCCGTTGAAATCGACGGAAGAAATGAGGTTGCCCCGCGTGTCGTACGCAAAGGTCGCGACGCGTGAGAGGGCGTCGGTCTGTGTGAGCGCGCGTCCGTACGCATCGTAAGTGTATGTCATGTCGAGACCGTCATTGTCCCGGGTGCGGATGAGATTGCCCCGCGCATCGTATTCGTACTCCGTGACAAGACCCGCGTCGTCGGATTTCTCTGCGATGCGCCCCGCCGCGTCGTATTCGAAGCGCGTCCGCGTCCCGTCCGCCGAAACGATCTCCGTCACACGGCCGAGCGCGTCATAGACGAAGCGCGAAGCGTTCCCGCGCGCATCGGTCACGGCGATCACACGGTTCAGTTCATCGTAGTCGTAAGCGGTTTTTTCCGAGCGCGCGCCGGTATGCAGGACAAGGGATCCGTTTCCGTCGTAGGCGTAGGTGATCGTCCCGCCCTCCGCGTCCACGACGGCGGCGAGATTGCCTGCGGGATCATGACGGTAAGAGGTCTCATTTCCCTCGGCGTCGATCACCGACGTGAGATTGCCTTTTTTGTCGTAGGCGTATCGCTCGTCGGCGCCGTCCGGTCGCTCGATTCGGACGACGTTGCCCGCCGCATCGTAAAACAGAAGCGTCGTGAGATCCCCCGGCGCGGTGACGGAGACAGGGCGCCCAACCGCATCGTAGGCGAAGCGCGTCTCCCGACCGAGCGCGTCCGTCCCGCGCGTGACGTTTCCGTTCGCGTCGTACGCAAAGTGCGTTTCCCCGCCCGCGTCGTCCGCTTCGTCCGTCAGCCGGCCCGCCGCGTCGTACGTGTATGCGACGGTCGGGTTCGCTCTGTCCGTTTCCTCCCAAAGGCGACCCCGCGCGTCGTAGACGCAGCGGCGCGCGGTTCCGTCCGGACGTTCCTCCGAGAGAACGCGCCCCGCCGGATCGTATGAGAAGCGCCGTTCGCCTTCGGGGGAAACGATGAGGACGGGTTCGTCGAGCGCGCCTTCGTATGTGTAAGCGGTTTCGTTCCCTGCCTCGTCGATCGTGAGAACCGGTCGATCCGCGTCGTCGTAAACGCTCCGCCGAAGACCGCCTTTCGCGTCGCGCACGATCCGGACGTTCCCGCGTTCGTCGTAGGTATACCGGGTCGCGTTTCCCTCCGAATCCGTTTCCGAGGTCTTGTTTCCGAGCGCGTCGTAGGTGTACGAAACGGATATGCCGCCGGGCGCCGTCGCATTCGTCAGCCGGTTTGCGTCGTCGTAGGCGTACCGGGACGTCGTGCCGTTTTCGTCCGTGACGGAGACGCAGTTTCCAGCTTCGTCGTATTCATAGGTTACGGCAATGTCCCCCGCCGTCACGGTTCCGATCTTCCTGCCGCCCGGGGAGTAGCTTGTCCTGCGTTCGACTCCCGTCGCGTCCCGCTCGGCGACGAGCCGTCCCATCGCGTCGTACCAATAGGATTCGGCATTGCCGAGCGGATCGATCCGGGTCATCGCATCGGAGCCGTCGTATTGGAAGAGGGTTGTTGCGCCCGTCCCGTCGGTGAGCGAGGTCACGCGACCGTACGCGTCGTAGGTGTGGGACAGGAACGTTTGATCCGGATAAGTGACGCGCAGGAGATTGCCCGCCGCGTCATAAACATGTTCCGTCTCCGCTCCGTCGAAGTCGCGGACGCGCACGGGGAGGGCGAGGTCGCCGTATTCGATCCGGCTGAAACTGCCGTCCGAGCGCGTGAGTCCGGTGAGGTTGCCCGCCGCGTCGTATTCGTAAAGGGTCTGTCGCCCGATCCCGTCGGTCGCGCTGCGCAGTCTGCCTTGCGTGTCATGGGATTTGTATTCGGTCACGCCGCCGCGCGTGATCGATTCGGTTTGGTACAGCGCGTCGTATCGGTAGACGGTCACGGCGCCCGATGCGTCGGTAAGCGTGGTCGCTCCGGGCACGTAGCTCACGCTCGACACGCCGCCGAGCGCGTCCGTCTGCCCGACAATGCGACCTTCCGCGTCATAGACGTTTTGCACCGCGCGCCGGCCGTTTCCGTCATACCATGCGGACATCTGCCCCTGCGCGTTGTATTCGTAGCGCGTCACGGCGCCGTCGGCGTCGGTGCGCGTTCTCAGAAAACCCTGCTCGTCGTAGGTGTAGCCGAGATTTGCCCCGTTCGGCAACGTGACGTTCGTGATGTGTCCGTATTCGTCGGTGGTCACGGCGTAGACGCGGCCGGCCTGCGTTGTGACGGCTTGCATGTGAAAGTCCGCGTCGTAGGCGACGGTGACGGCAAGCCCTTTCGCGTCGGAGATGCGCGTCAAAAGCCCGTAGGAATCGAAGATCAGTCTCGTGCCGTCCCCTTTTTCAATCGTGTAGGTCACCGCATGCGGGTCGGCGTCGGGCTGCTTCGTGAACGTCAGGTTGTAACCGGCGGGAGCCGTCCATCCGCCCTCCGCGCGATCGAACACGAGATGCCGTCCGTCTTCCGCGATGTAGATCATGCCGCCGTCTTCTCCGCCCGTGAGCGTCTGTTGGAAAGCGGTCGTCCATCCGCGCCCGAACGGACCCGCGCTTTGCGGCGCGAGCGCGTTGTAGGAACGGGTCCACTCAAAGGGTACGCCGTATTCGTGGCTGACGGCGTCGGTCTGTTCCAAATAGAAGTTGCCGGTGTTCATGTTGACCGGCTCCATGTCGAATTCCGAAACTTGGCTTCGACCCATGTTGGCGTAGATGAGCGCGCGTTTGTGCGCCAAATCCGGATTTTCGGGGCGCGTGTAGGGAATGGTTGCGTTCGCGTTCGGATTGCGGATGAAAAACGTGTTGCCCGGCATGGCGAGATCGTCTCCGATGCGGTTGTCGCGCGCGATCGTGTCGCGGGAAACGCCGTAGTAAGCCGCCACGTAAGGCAGGGTGTCCTGTCTCTGAAATTGATACGCGATGAACGTGTCGGAGAGCCCGACGGGCGTCTGTTCGGCGACGCCGCCGGGGTTTGCCCACACGTCGTGCACGCGCGTGCCCTGTGCGGACATTTGATACAGCGTGTCCAAAGAAAATGCGGAACCGAACATGAGCCCCGTCTGCCAATTCGACTCGTACAGTCCGTTGTAACCGAGCGTGAATTCAAGCAGACCCTCAAAGGATCCGGAATCGGGGTAGTCCGGCTCGTATTCGGCTTTCGCGTAAGTTCCGCTCCCGACGGGAGTGAGCGCGTCGCCGTTTTTCAGGTTCATCGCGTAATCGATTTGGAGCGCCGGACGCGCAAGACCGTCGGCGAACAGCCCGACAAAGTTTTGAATGCCGCCGGCGTTCTTGTATGTGAGCGGGCGCAGATTGATGTTGGGCGCATTCAGAGCCAAGTTCTCGTCGACGGGCTTTGGCACCGTCCAGGAAAGATCGATGTAGAGCGCCGCTTGCGCATGTTCGTTTCCGGTGCCCGAAAAGCAAATGGCGGGTTGGCTCTCGTCCTGCGGCGTGAACATGATGCCGCGATTGGAGGCGGGATCGTTTTTCCACACCTTGAATGCTTCCGTGATATCGAAGTGCATCCACGCCTTGCCTGCGGGAACGGTCTCGCCGTCAAGCCATGTGAGGCCGGCGCCGCGCGGACGATTGTTCCATGTGCGTCTTCCGTTGCCACCCCAATCCGCGGCGATCATCTTCGCGTCCACGACGCGACCCGTCGCGCCCGATTCTTCGGCGTATTTGTACGCGGAAAGCGTTGCGGACAGGATCGATCGCTCGGGCAGATCCGCGATGTACGGCGCGATGTCGTTGATCCTGACGTAAGACCAGGACTCGCCGTACACAATGTCCTCGACCCCGACGAGATTGCCCTTTTCAAGCCCCACATAAAGATACGATACGCTGTGTTCCATGTTCGGACCCGACGCGTTCCCCGAGAATGCCTGCACGGTTCCCTGCGTCAGGTTGTCGCCGCTGAGGGCATGGGAGGGATCGATGACGACGGGATAAGCGCGTTCGGGCGCCGCAAGCCAAGCGGCGTCGGGAACGATCCGCATCACGGGCGCGCCGCCGGAGGCGTCGAGTTCGAGAGAGATGTCTGCGGAGAATTTGCCGGAGGCGTCCGTCATCAGAGGCGCGTCGATGACGAAAACGGGTTGCGCGTCCGGATCGGCTTCCGCGCTTTCGGCGAAGCCCTTGATCCGGTTGTCTTCCAGGACGAACGTGACATCCGGGGACGAAAGCGCGTAGTCGAAAGAACGATTCGCAACCGGCCGGTTCAAAATGATGTCCTCTTTGACCTCCGCGCCGTGTACGCGGTATTGAAGATCCGTGCCCGGCGCGACGTCGTTGTAATACACGGCGTTGTCCCGGACGACCGCGCCGCCGAGCGTGCCGAACAGGGGCGTGACGGTCAATGTGCAACCGTCCTTTTCAAACGAGACGCCCTCGCCCTCGCGCGGCAGGGCGACGCCGTAGGCGTTCGCCTTGTTCGTGAATCCGTCTTCGGCGAAAACGAGAGTGTTGTCGATGTCGCGCTCGTTTCCCGTTTCGTCCGTGTACGTGAGCGGCTCGTTTTGGATGCGGGTGGTGTATGTGCCGTCGGCGTTCAGATACGTGCGCGAATAACGATCGTGCGTCGTTTCCCGGATCGCCCCTTCGGGCTTGTCCTGCCCGCCTTCCGGCGCGGGCGCTTTCAGCGGCGAAGCGATTTGTTCGGAAAGAATTTCCGCTTCCTCATAGGTATTCGCCGCGTCTTCCGCGATCTCCCACGATCCCGCAGATGCAGCTTCTTCGTCTGCGGCATGGACGGAAAACGCGTCGCCTGCGGCATGCGCCGGGAGCGCGGACGCCGATCCGAACAGCAGAGCGCAGACGAGCGCGACGCAGATGAGCCGGTAAGAAAGCCGCGCATGGGAAAGGATGGGAAGGCAGAGCGCCGGCTCCGCACAGGCGCGCGCCCGCGCGGATGTGGAAGCCTTTCGTCCTATTCCGCCGCCGTCCGCGCGCGTCCCGCCCGCCCGATAGAGACGGCGGATCAGATAGAGCGCGACCGCGCCGAGCGCGGCAAGCAGGGCGTATTCGAGCGCTTCGATCGGAAGCTCCCGCGGCGCGGGCGAAAAACGATCAAACACAAAAGACACAAGCCGACCCGCCGCCGTAAGGGCGACCACCCGGATCAGGACTTTTGGCCAGAATGCTTTGACTGTGCGCCGCGCCCGCGCAAACCGCTCCCTTGCGTTCGCGCCCGCCTCACTTCCGAGACCGATGAACGCGACGTGGAAGAAGACGCTCGCGGAGGCGACGGACAGGATGTACGCGGCAACGCTTGCGGTTGCGCGAATCCGCTCCTCCGACCACCCTCCGCCGGGGAAATGCGCCAAGAGATCCGTCAGCAAACCCACGCCCATCGCGGAGACCGCCGCGAGGGCAAGCAGGATGCCGATCGCCTGCGCCCACACCGAAACGATGCGTCCCGCCCGCGCGAGTTGCCTTGCCAAGCCTGCGTTTGCTCCGCGCATCATCCCCGCCTCCAAATCATCCCAAGAAACTGTCGTCCCGCCATACGCCCGCAAGCGTTTCGCCCGATACGTACGCCAATGTCCCTTGCCCCGTGCGTTTGTTGCCCGAAAATTCACCCGTGTACGTGCCGTACACGACGCCGTCGGCGTCCGCGTAGGTCTGCGCGCCGAAACCTTGTTTCAGATTGTCGCGCCAATCCCCTTCGTATGCGCTGCCGTCCGCGTAGGTGAGCTTTCCCCGTCCGTGACGCCTGCCATCCTGCCACGCGCCCGCATACGACCAACCCTCGTCGCTTGCGTATGTCCCAAAGCCGTTTTCCGAATCGGCTTCCCACGCGCCGTCGTAAACGCCGCCGTCCGCATAACGGTATGTGCCCCGCCCCGCGCGCAGACCGTTCTTCCATTCGCCTTCATACGTCCCGCCATCCGCGCCGCGCAAGGTTCCAAAGCCGTGTTTTCGGTCGTCCTGCCATGTTCCCGCGTAGACGCTGCCGTCCGCGCAAGTGAGCGTTCCCCTTCCGGATCGGACAAATGTTGCAAAACCGGCGGGGCGCGTCGTATCTTCCGGCACGTCCCGAACGTCCGGCAAAAACATTCCTTCGTAAACGGAGCCGTCCGCGTAAGTGAGCTTTCCGGGGTTTCGGCGCTTGCCCGCCGCAAATGAACCGTCGAAAACGGAACCGTCTGTTCCGGAAAATACGCCCGCGCCGTCCCAAAGCCCGTTCTTCCATGATCCATCGTAAACGGAGCCGTCCGCATAGCGGTAAACGCCCCGTCCGTCCGGTTTGTCTCCTTTCCATGAACCGTCGAAAGAATCGCCGATTTTCAGCGTTGAAACACCCTCGCCCTCGCGCTTTCCCGCCACGAAAAAACCCTTGTAAACGGAACCGTCCGCATAGGTCAAAACACCGCGGCCGTCATAATACCCTTTGGCGAATTCGCCCGTGTAGACGCCGCCGTCCGCATTCGGACAGTTCGCGTGATAACCGCTTCGCTCGGGATCGAAATACGGATCGGCTTGATGGGCAAACAGAGAATCGCTCACCGCGCCCGCCGAGAGGAACGCGAGAGACAGAACGGCAAGCGCCGCGCAACACAAAGAGATCGCATTGAAACCGGAGGAAACCTTTTCGCCTCCCGCCGCGGCGGACGTTCGGCGCCTTGCTACGGCAAGATGGGATCCGGCTCCGCCGAAAACGCCGGCCATGAGCAGAACGCCTGCAATCGCGTATGCTTCTCCCATGTTTTCTCCTTGTCCGCCCGGGATTTGCGTGAAAGACAACGAATGTTACCCTATTATTGCACACTCTGATCGGGAATTGCAAGCGCCGGCCGACATTTCACAGGACAACCGCAAAAAATGGCAAAACGCAAAAACGGTTATCCGGCATCCCGCGCGCGTTCCGCAAGCCCGTATTTTGTTTTTACGCGATCGAGCTTTTCCAACATGGGACGCGCGATGACAAACAGGAAGATCACCGTCGCCAACGCGTGCACCAGATCGAAAGGAACGCCCTGAAGCAAGGAGGCGAGAAACATGCCCGCCGTCGGGTTCGATTGATACATCAGCACCATCGCCGAATTCATGATCCCGCCGTAGATCAGGAAAGCCGCGAGTGCGCCGAACACGGCCAACGCCCCTCTGTCCCTGAGCAAAACGCCCTTTTGGAACAGTGTGCCGGCCAGAAATCCGATGATGCCGAGGGCAAACATCTGCCAAGGCGTCCACGGTCCCTGCCCCAAAAACATGTTGCTCACGAAAGCGGACATCGCGCCGGTGAGGAAGCCCGCCTCTCCGCCAAAAGCCACGCCCGCGACGATGACGAAAGCCACAACGGGCTTGAATTGCGGCAGCATGAAGAACGCCACCCTGCTTGCCGCCGCGATGGCGCACAGGACGGCGATGATCACGATCTCACGCGCCTGCGGTTTTCGTCCCTCAAAAATGAGCGCAAAAGGCAGCATCGTTTCAAGGAGGATCAGCAGGGAGACAAAATAATATTTGCGATCGCCGAGGAAGAAAACGCCGATGCAGACGGTCAGCGGCGCGGCGATCAAGATCATCAGCGCCGCCGCCACCGTCCGCGCCGGGAGTTTCCGTTCGCCCGGAGGCGTTTGCCGGAGAAATTCGCGGTCGCGCCGCTTCCATGAAAACGCTCCCACGAGCGCGCCGGAGGACATTGCCAGCGCCCACAGGATGCCGACATATTTCCAAACCGCACCGGCGTCCGACGCCGCGCCCACCGCTGCATCCCCGCCCGATATGAATGCTTTCAAACCTTCAAAATGCAGAAGCGCAAGGAAGATCGCCGCGATCAGGGCAGTGAAAGAGAGAACCGCCACCGTTCTCCGGGCGGGCGAAAAACGCGAAAACGCGTACGCTTTCGATCCCGGCTCCTCTTCGTGCGCCGCATCATCTCCCCGCACGTCCGCACATCGGACGCGACACCTTGCCGCATCCGCGCCGTCCGTCCGCGCAACGCCGTCCGCCAAACCGTCTGTGCCCGCCGGTTTGCTTTCCCTCGTTGCATCATTTGCGCACGTCGCATCATTCCGCCGCATCGCGCCGCCCGCCCGCGCCGCACCGCTCTCCTGCGCCGCACCGTCTGTCCGCGCCGCGCCGAGCGCTGCGATCACATCATCCGCCGTGATCGCGGATGGGAATCTGTGCCGCGCCATGCGGTTGGCGGCCGACGTGTAGAAACTGTTTCCGGAAAAGAACCGCTCGGGCGTTCCTTCCGTCACGATCCCACCGTCGAAGAACAGGGCGCATCTGTCCGCGTATTCGGCGCAAAACTCGATGTCGTGGCTGACCATGATCACGGTCGCGCCCGCTTCGGCGAGACTGTGCAGAATTGCGGCGACTGCCGCTTTGAACTCCGCGTCCAAGCCTTTGGTCGGTTCGTCGAGCAGAAGAATTTTCGGTTCCAAAAGCAGAATCTTCGCAAGCGCCGCCCGTTGCTGTTCCCCGCCGGACAGATCGTAAGGATGGGACGCAAGCAACCCGCCCAAGCCGCAAAGAGCCGCCACGCGACGCACCTTTTCCTCCTTTTCCCGTTTGGACAGTTTCCTCTCCGAGAGGATTTCCGCCAGATCCGCCCCGACGGTTTTTCGCGTGAAGATCGTCTGCGGGTTTTGCGGCAGAACGGCGAGCAGCTTATCGAAAAGACGCGCACGCGCAATGGCGCCGATCTCCTCTCCGGCGAGGCATACCTTGCCCCGGTACGGTTTGTTCAGCCCCGCGATGAGAGAAAGCGCGGTCGTTTTCCCCGTGCCGTTGCCGCCGAGTATGGCGTAAACTTCCCCCGGGTAAGCCCGGAGCGACAGCCCCCGCACCACATCGGGAAGCGCTTTCCCATATCGGAACCACACTTCGTCAAGCGCAACGGCAGGTTGCGCACCCGCGTCCGGGACAGGATCCGCACCGTTCCCCGTCATTCCCTGTCCGCGCGGATCGTCTGCCGTCACCGCATCGATCCAAACGCGTCCGTCGCGCGCGTTCATGGGGCAAGGCAGTTCGCTGCCCACCGCGAACCATACACGCATGGGGACGGGCATCGCGCGGAACATGCCGTGCCCCGACGCGCGCAGCGCGGCGCCCACCGTTCCCGGCGCACCGTCCGCGATCACGCGCCCGCCATCCATGACGATCGCGCGGCTTGCCAACGGGAAAGCCTCTTCCAATCTGTGTTCCGTCAGAAAGATCGTCACACCGAGTTCCCGATTGATTCGACCGACGGTTCCAAGAAATTCGACAGCCGCGATGGGGTCGAGTTGGCTCGTCGGTTCGTCGAGGATCAACGCCGAAGGTTGCATCGCCATGACGGACGCGAGCGCCAACAACTGTTTTTGCCCGCCCGACAGTTCGAAGACGCTTTTGTGAAACCACGTCTGCATCCCGAAAAAGGAGGCCATCTCCGCGACGCGAAGGCGGATCGACGGCGTGTCGCAACCGAGACTCTCGAGTCCGAACGCCAATTCGTGCCACACCTTGTCCGTCACGATCTGATTTTCCGGGCTCTGCATAACGAAGCCGATCCGCGCGGAAGTGTCGCGGCGGTTGAAGTCTTTCAGCGATTTCCCCTCAAAGCGGATGCGGCCGCCCGTCGTGCCGTGCGGCGTGAGTTCGGGCTTCAGATGACGGAGAAGCGTCGTTTTTCCGCAGCCGGACGGACCGCAGAGAACGACGAACGCACCTTTTTCGACGGACAGATCGATACCGTCGAGCGCCGGTGTTTCCCGCCCCGGATAAGTGAACGTCAGATGTTCGAGCGCAAAGATTTCCATTTGCGATCCTCCCACAGGCCGATCGCCGCCGGCATGGCGCACAGCGCGAAGTAACAAACGAACAGACCGGCTGCGCGCGCGCCGGACCATATGCTTTCCGTCATGGGGAAATAGAGGAAGCCCAATTCTCCCGTTGCCGCGCCCACCGACATACATCCGCCGGCAAACAGCAGAAAAAGCAGAGCCGGGCGATCGCGCCGGCCGAACCGAAAGATCGAGAACGCCGTCCGCTTCGGCAGACCGTAACCGCGGCACCGCATGCTGTCCGCCGTTTCGATCGCGCTTTCCAAGGCCCATGTGACCAGGATCGACAGGATTTTGAGTCCGCAGCGCGCCCGCCGCAAAACGCCGCCGGTCGACACATCGCGGCCGATGCACCGCTGCGCGTCGGCGATCACGCGTATCTGCGCCTTATAGCGCGGCACAAGCCGCAGGGAGATCGCGAGAATGAGCGACAGCGCGGGAAAAATCCGCCCGAACAGGTACACGAATTTGTCCGAGGTCATAACCGCGTTAAAACAGGAAAACCACGTGATGATCGTGATGAGCATGAACGCTGCGGCTACGCCGTAGAGTACGGACTCCAGGGTGAGCGGGTTTCCGTTCGGGAAATACGCGAGTACCGTCACGCCCCGATGGTTGAACGCGGGATTGATCAGCGCCGTGAGGAAAAGCATGGGCAACATGTATTTCAGATGGAAGCGCAAGGCTTTTCCGCCGTTCAGGTACAGCGCGTAGAAAAAAGCGCAGACGAAAGAGATCGCCAAACAGATCGGATGCGAAAGGATCATGGAAAACGCGAACACGGCCGCGAAGTAGAGCATGTTGACGAGCGGATGATACCCTGAAAATGTATCCTTTTCACGCATATTCAAGCCGTCGCCTTCACTGCCGACCGTTCAGCGAGCCGGACGCGCCGAGATCGGCGCCCAGATCGCAGGTATAGCTCCACCGGATCGCATCCCCGTCTTTCAATGTGTATTGGCTGCATCCGTAATTCGGATACCAGCCGTTCACACTGTACATCCATCCGGAAAGATCCCCGCAGTCGAACTCATACAAATTGTTGATCCCTTCGATATAGGCGCTGCCGTACACGGGCGAGGTCGAAAACTCCATCAGAATCCCGCCGGCCCTCGTTTCGCGCTTCAGCACGTCGAAAACCGTCTCGCCCTCGGTGAAAAGCGCCCTGCGTTCGCCCATGATCACGCCGTCCGCGGGAACGAGACGTTCTTTGCCTTGCCTGAGCAGGGATCTGTTGTTCAGTATGGTGAGGCAATCGATGCGCAAAGTCACGCTGAGCGTCTTTTCCGTTTCGGATCCGTCGTCCGCGCGCGGAGGCGGATTCGGAACATTCCCGTCGGAACCCTGCGAAACGCCCGCGCCCGGCGCTTTGTCTCCGCCGCCCGATCCCTGCGTACCGGCGCCGGCGTTTTTGTCCGTTCCCGACGAACGTCCGGCGGCGCCGTACGGACCCGTTTTATCCAAATTCTGTGCGGTTCCGCCCGGCAGGGCGTCTCCGTCCGCGCCACCGTCCGCGTTCGCGGATACGAGCGACGCGCCCTCTGAGGACGTTTCATGCGCATCCCCCATCGCGACTGCGTCACTCTGACCGGCCTCCACGCTGCGATCCGCATTCTCTGCGGACGCTCCTCCGGGCGCAAAACAATACGCGCCGACCAAAACACAGAGGATCAAAGCCGTCACGAGGACAGTCTTTGACTGAACGAATTGTTTCAAACGCATCCGCATTCCAAAACTCCTTTTGAACTGAAACGGCAAGCCGCCGGTCTTTCTGCGCCGCGCCGCGCCATACCGCGGACTTTCATGCACCGTACCCTGCCGCATTATGCCGCAGATTTTTTCTCCCTGCGCGTTCTGTACGCGCGCATCCCCAAGACAACCGTGATGAGCGCGGCGAACGCGGCGGCGATAAGCCCGATGATCGTCTTCATCCCCGATCCGCCCGCGCTTTCGTCCGTATCCCCGCTTGCGAGCGGCGTTTCCGTGCCGGCAATGCGCTCACTTCCGGGCGGAATCGCCGTTTCCGGCGTCTTTTCATCGGCAAGCGCAACCGCAACGCCCGCGTCCGCGGCGGACTCCGCCGCCCCGGCATCCGCCGCGCCGGTATTTGTCCCGCCGGTATTTGTCCCGCCGCCCGTCTGCGTCACAACCCGAACGCCACCGCTGTTGTTGTTTCCGACGGCGCTGTTCCCGACGATACTGTTTCCGCCGTTGTTGCTGTTCCCGGTATTGTTTCCGGTATTGTTGTTCCCGCCGTTGTTGCTGTTTCCATTGTTTCCGGTATTGTTTCCGTTGTTGCCGTTTCCATTGTTTCCGCCGTTGTTATTTCCGCCGTTGTTGTTCCCGCCGTTGTTGTTTCCGGTATTGTCGTTCCCGCCGTTGTCGTCCTCTTCGTCGTTGCCTGCGTACCAATCGCCTTTGCGGTCGGCGGCGTACGCGAAAGAGTCCGCCATCTCATAGAGACCGGGCGCGCCGACGGAAGCGCGGTATTGCGCAACGAGCGCATAGGAAGCCTGTTCGGTGGCCATCCCGTTCGCCGCGCCGCCGATGGTATGACTGAAACCTCCTTTGCCGCCGTCTATCGCAAAACGCATCAACGCGTCGTAGACGGTCTTGCCGGTCTTGACAAAACGCGCATCGTCGACGGAGACGCCGAGCGCGTTGAGCGCGACGACGACCTGCGCGATGCTTTCGGCGTTTACGGAGCCCCAAGACTTGAAGCCTCCGTCGGTCGTTTGAATGCCCGACAGTTTCGAGAGCGCCCGATCGACCGCGCCGATCACCGCTGCGTCACCGCCTTTATAATAAGGCGCAAGCGCCTGCAGCGCCATGGCGGTGATGTCCGGATCCGGGGTGGAACCGTACAGAGCGAAGCCGCCCGCTTCGGAAGAGCCTTTTTGAATCTCTTTGTCCAAAATATATTCGATGTAACGCGCGCGCGTGGCTTGATTCCCCGTATCCGCGATCACGGGGATCGCATAGTGGTTGCTGTCCAAGGCGAGCAGGGCGTAAATAGGTCCGTTGATCCCCTGATTGGTCACCTTGTCGAAATGCGCGAGCCGTTCCGTCAGATCATAACCGCCCACATCGGTCGCGTCGGCGCCCAGCGCCGACAACGCGAGGATCACGCGCGAATATTCCGTGTATTTGCTCGCGCTGAGATTCCCTTCCTTTTCCGCCACAACCGCCAAAAGATTCTCAAAATACCGTGATCTTATGTCTCCGGGCAAATATTTGCCGGCGGCGGGCGCGGCGGATGCGAACGCATAGACGTTCCCCGCCGCGTCCGCGCTCAGATTTCCGCCCGCGTCCGCGGGCAAAGAGGCGGCGCGCGCAAGTCCCAAGACCCTCCATTCGCTGCCGAAACCCGGATCGGCGTCCTTCGCGAGTTGGTACGCCAAGGTCGCGTCGAGCGCCGATTTTACCGTCGCGGCCGCCGGCGCGGGGACATATGCGCGCAAGGCGTTTACGGCGGTTTGCAGCGCGGCAAGCGCCGCGTCCGTTTCGGTCTGCGATGCATTGACGTTTTTCGCGACGGTCCGCGCGGCTTCGAGTGCGGCCTGCAACGCCGTCCAACTGTCCGGCGTGTAACCTGCTTCGTCCAGCGCTTCCGCTTGCGCGATACCTGCGCTCAGAGCCGATTTGTCGGCGGTGGACGCGGGCGGTTCGGCGGGTTTGAGCGCGGCAAGCGCACCTGCGACATCCGCTTCCGGAGCGAAAAGCGCGCGGATCAACTCAGTCTTGTCGGCATGTGTGTAAAAAGGTGTAAACCAATCGGAGGGAATGCCGAGATCGGCGCCGTAGCCCCACAGCGTAAACTGAAAGCGAACCACGTCGCCGTCTTGCAATACCTGTTGACCGATGCCGTCATCGCCCATCCCGTGATTCACGGTAGACATCCAGCCGGACATCGTGCCGTAGTCGCCCGTGCCGAGATGGTTGTCAGGATTGCCGACGGCAACGGCGTCTTCGGTCGTCGGACCGCCGTCTGCGTCCGTGATGTAGGAGGGAACGTTGATCGTGCCCGTGTCAAAACCCGCCACGCTCGCGAGATAATTGGCTGCGTGCCCTCCCACGTAGCTGTGTCCTTCCCGGGCCAGCAAGGTTTCCATCGCCTGTCCGACCGTCGTTCCCGGCGCAACTTCGAGCTGCGTCGGCTCAATATAAAAGCCCTGTCCGATATTGTAGCCTTCAAAATCGAGAATGACCCGAAGCGTATCCTCCGCCCCGCCCGAAGACGACTGCACCGCATGCGCCGGCATCAGCGTCAATGTCAGCATTGCGGAGAGCAACACCGCCAACAGCTTTCCCGACCATCTTCCCTTTGTTTTGCAATTCATTCCCGATCCTCCTGTCCCGCGACCCTGCGATTTCCATTGAACGGAGGGATACGCCCCGGCGTTCCCACAACAAAATGCGACCTGTCCGGGTCGCATGGGAGAACGTTCCTTTCGCGTTTTGTATTTTCGCTGCGCGCCGCGCGTTGCGTCTTGCGTACTTCGCAGCCTGCGCTTCGCGCTCGCAGATGATGGGATGCGCAAATACAAAAAAGAACGGCCATTCTTCACTCAACCCAAGAATGCGTGTCGCCGTATGTCGAGGTAGGTATCCTGGCTCCCGCTTCTCCCGCCGGGGCGCCTTCCCATTTCTCCCTGTTCGGTTGAAACAGTGGCTGACGTCCGTCCTGCCCCTTTGTCCGCGGATACAGTTGTGGTCTGCAGCTCCGGCTTTCACCGGATTCCCTGTTGTTGCGGCAAAGAAACGCATTCTGTCTGAATTTGTTTCCCGCCGTATCGCTCGCGCGACCTTCGACACACTGATGAAATTGTCTGACACTATTTAATATACGCCGTATCGCGCCGGAACGCAAGCTGTTTTTTGGCGGAACGCCGCGCACGCGCGTCGGATTGCGTCACGCCCCGTTTGGCCGAAACGCGGAGACGCGGCCGGCACGGAATCGCGCGTCGCATCCGGCGAACCGTGCGCGGCATCCGTCGGCCTTGCCACGTCCCGCGTTTGCGCGCCTTAGTACACGAGCGACATTGCGGCGAGCAGGGGCGGCACCACCAAAATGTACAGAATGATTTGAAGAACAAAGCCGATCAATGCGCCGATCCCGCAGGACTTCGCCTTTTTGGGCTTGTCTTTCCTCCAAACGAGGAAAAGAATCAGCCCGATCAAGGGAAAGAAAAATCCCAAAATACCGAAGCCCACCGATTTCCCGTCGTCGGGCGCTCCGCCCGGCGAAGCGCCGCTTCCCGCTTGGTTGTAATTGTTTGCCATTGTCTGTCCTCCTTCACCTTCGATAAAAATATAAAAATAACGTTATGAACACCCCGGTAACGGGGATGTCGCCCAAGTATCCGGCCGCCGTCCGCAAGAGGAACGCTTCGGCCGCTGCAACGCCCGCAATGCACCGTAACAGGCAGGGACGCTCCGCCTTACGAATCCGCACAACGCATCGGAAAAAGATTTACCCCTACCATAATATCCATTACGGGCTCTCAATGCAAGTATTGAATCAGAGAAACTCCAACATTTCGTTCATGCTTCCCGTGCGATAGCCTTTGAGATCGAGGGAAATGTAAGTGAAGCCAATCTCCGAAAACCGCGCGCAGACGGTTTGCCGCGTCGCTTCTTCCATGAGTTTCGGGAATTCGCCGGGCAACAGCTCGATGCGCGCCTGTTCGCCGTCCTTGCCGTGTATCCGCACCCGCACCTGCGTGAAGCCGAGGTCAAGCAACAGCTGCTCGGCCCGATCCACCATGCCCAACTTCTTCCCGCTTATGATCTCCCCGTAGGGGAATCTGGACGACAGACAGGCAAAAGATTGTTTGTTCCAGGTGCGCAAACCCTGTTTTTTCGACAAGGCGCGGATATCCTGTTTGGAAAGACCCGCTTCCCGCAACGGGCTTTTGACGCCCCGCTCGCGGACGGCCTGCAGCCCGGGCCGATAATCCCCTTCGTCGTCCGTATTGCTGCCCTCGGCGATGCAGACGATGTTTTGACATTTTGCGACGTCGCTTATCTTCGCAAACAGCTCGCTTTTGCAAAGATAGCACCGGTTGGGAGGATTCTGAGAGAACCCTTCGATCTCCAATTCCTCCGAATCGGTGATGAAATGCCGGATGCCGCGTTCCGCGCAAAAGACCGACGCTTCCCGCAATTCCCGTTCGGGAAAGGAACAGGAACGGGCGGTCACGGCGATCACGCGATCTCCCAATACGCTATGGGCGGTTTGCAGGAGAAACGTGGAATCCACGCCGCCGGAAAAGGCCACCGCAAGACTTCCGCAACCGGAGAGGATCTCCCGTAACTTTTTGTATTTTTCCTCGCGCGCTTCGCACCGCTCTTCGCCGCTCATCACAATCCCCGCATTTCAACTTTCCCGTTTTCCGGATTTTCGTCCCAAATCCATTGTCGCAGGAACCGCGGCCGTCACCGAATGACGCCGCCGCCCACGACGGTATCCCCGTCATATAATACCACAGACTGTCCTTTTGTGACAGCCCGCTGCGGTTCGTCGAAGATCACTTTCAACTCATCCTCGCCGGTCTGGAAGGCGGTGGCCGGCGCCGCCGCCCGCCCGGAACGAATTTTTGCCCGTACCCGCACGGGATCCGCAAGACGTTTTGACGCGATGAGATTGACGTCCCGCGCGACAAGTTCCCTGCGAAACAGCATCTCTCTTTCACCGAGTACGACCTCGTTCGTACTCGGTCTGATCGCCGTGACGTACATCGGTTTTCCCCACGCTTTGCCCAAACCTTTGCGCTGACCGACGGTATAGCGAATCACGCCGCGGTGCCTGCCCAAAAAATTTCCCGACGCGTCGACAAAGTTTCCCGCCGGACACCGCTTGCCCGTATAGGCTTCGATGAAATCGCCGTAGGCGCCGTCCCGCACGAAACAGATGTCCTGGCTGTCGCGTTTGCGCGCGTTGCGGAAACCGGCGGCTTCCGCGATCTCCCGCGCTTCCGCCTTGGTCAGCGACCCCAGCGGAA
Source organism: Eubacteriales Family XIII. Incertae Sedis bacterium (assembly GCA_031276775.1). Lineage (GTDB taxonomy): Bacteria > Bacillota > Clostridia > Peptostreptococcales > Anaerovoracaceae > JAISGB01. The sequence continues at coordinate 21,521 of JAISML010000093.1, forward strand.
AGGCGGTGCGCGCCAATTGTTCCTGCGTCAGCGCATAGAGAAAATAGGTCTGATCCTTGTTCGCGTCCCTCGCCGTTTTGAGCAGAAACCTGCCGCTGCCACCGTCCCGGTCGATGCGGGCGTAATGGCCTGTGACCAACCGGTCAAATCCCAGGATATCCATGCGGCGAAACAGCCGCTCGTACTTGATGTACCGATTGCAATCGATGCAGGGATTGGGCGTGGCGCCGTTCGCGTAGGCTTTCGCAAATCTGTCGATGACCTCCCTGCGAAAGTCGGACGAAAAATCGAATATGTAAAAAGGGATGCCGAGCGTGTGCGCGACGCGCCCGGCGTCGTTCGCGTCGTCAAGAGAGCAGCAGGATCTGTCGTCGCATGCTCCCACATCGCTGTTTTCAAACAGTTTCATGGTGACGCCGACACAGTCATATCCACGCTTTTGCATGAGCAGAGCCGCCACGGAGCTGTCCACCCCCCCGCTCATGGCGATCAACGCCTTTTCGGTCATGCGATTTCCCCCCGCGCGGCTCACCTGTTGAGCATGAACGCGCGATTGCTTTCCTGCCCCTCGACGAAGTCCAGGAGATCCCGCAGGGTGACGCCGTTCAACCGTTCTTTGATGGATGCGTCCAAGGGTTCAAAGATCAGACTTCTGATGGCCATCTCTATTTCGGGCGCGCTTTCGCCCACGGTGCTTTCGGGTTTTTCGTTCAGGCTGAGTTCAAGCGCGGAGAGTACCTCCCACGCGGTGATCTTGGATGGCGACCGGGCGAGCCTGTAACCGCCTTTGGGTCCCTTGACCGACGTGAGCAGTTTTGTCTTTTTCAATTGGGCAAAGACCTGTTCCAGATAAATCTTTGAAATACCGAGCGTTTCGGCGATGCTGTTGACGGACACATTGCGGTCGCGCTCCGACTCTTCCGCAATCGTGATGACGGACGCCAGCGCGTACCTCCCCTTGACGGATATTCTCATACTGTTGCCTCCTCAAAATTGCACATGCCGATCACGGGGGAAACTCCTGCGGAACGACCGGAGACCGCACACCGCCAAGCCCCGCCCCATCACACATATTGCCAATCGCGGGCAGCCGATTCCCCGATCGGCGGATCCACCTATATCATATTGGGAATATATGTTTTAGTCAAGCGTTCTGTCAATTCAATCCGCGAAAAATACCCGGTGGGGGTTGCGTTGAGAATTTCATGTTACCAAAAATACCCGGTGATGCGCCAAAGTTTGCATTTAACGCCGCAAAAGTAGTTGCTGCGTTCCAATAAATATCCTGCAACATATTGACAAAAGCCTGCGGAGCGGATATAATTCATATATATCATATCCAATATATATGATAAATGTGGACGCCCGATGGTTTGCAACCGGGATTTGTATCGAAAAAATGGGAAACGGAGGGTTAAAATGGCAAAAATTTCAAACAGTCTGACCGAACTGATCGGCAAAACACCATTGCTTCAGTTGAACAACTATGCGAAAGCCAAAGGGCTTGGCGCGAATGTGATCGGCAAATTGGAATATTACAATCCGGCGGGAAGCGTCAAGGACAGGATCGCGCTCGCGATGATCGAAGACGCTGAAAAGAGCGGGAAATTGAAACCCGATTCGGTGATCATCGAGCCGACGAGCGGCAATACGGGCATCGGTCTCGCGTCGGTCGCGACGGCCAGAGGATACCGGATCATTCTGACGATGCCGGAAACGATGAGCATCGAAAGACGCAAACTCCTGGCGGCCCTGGGCGCGGAACTCGTGCTGACCGAAGGCGCGAAAGGCATGAAAGGCGCCATCGCGAAAGCCGACGAGCTTGCGGCCGAAACGCCCAACTCTTTCATCCCGGGACAGTTTGTCAACCCGGCCAATCCGAGAATCCACAAAGAGACGACGGGCCCCGAGATTTGGAACGATACCGACGGGAACGTCGATTTCTTTGTGTCCGGCATCGGTACCGGCGGTACGATCAGCGGAGCCGGCGAATATCTGAAAAGCAAAAATCCGAACATCAGGATCATCGCCGTCGAGCCGTCCGACTCACCCGTTCTCTCCGAAGGCAAAGCCGGACCGCACAAGATCCAAGGCATCGGCGCCGGCTTCGTGCCCGATACGCTGAATACCGGCATATACGATGAGATCATCGCGGTCAAAAGCGAGGATGCGTTCCAAACGGGGCGCGAGATCGCAAAGTCGGAAGGTTTGCTGATCGGCATTTCTTCCGGCGCGGCGGTGTGGGCCGCTGCGGAGCTCGCGAAAAAACCGGAAAACGCGGGCAAGAACATCGTGGCGATCCTGCCGGATACGGGGGAACGCTATCTGTCCACCGCCCTGTTCGAATAAGGAGCGGACAGCCGCGCCGGTTTCACCTTGCACGGCACGAAAAGCGATCAGGTACAGGTATGCAATGTATCTGTTACAGCATGATCTGTTACAGCATGGGAGGATGAGCATCGGCTCATCCTCCCACTTGTCTTGCCGCTATCGTTTCAGGGCAAGGCCGTTTTGAAACGGCGACGCGGATTCAAGGAGCGAACCGCAACGAAACATCCCCCAAATCGGACAGCATCTTCAAGCTGTTGCCCGAGCCCGCGACGGTATTCTTCAATGTGCCTCCGTCCGCGCTCGTTCCATTGACCGAAACATTGCCCATGCCGCCGTTTATTTCGTAGCTCATCTCATTTTCATTCTGCAGTAACGCAACCGTCACATTCCCCGTGTTTTGCTCTATCACACTGCGTCCTTCGAGAACGCTCTTGGAAATATCGATGTTGCCAAGTCTGGAGCGCATTGTCAGTTCTTTCGATTTAAAACCCTCGATCTCCCAGTTGCCGACATCTCCCCGAAAGGTCGCGGCATTCGCTTCCGTGTCGACAACGACGCTGTTTCCGGTGTCCGCGAGAAGTCGCAGGGATCGGCTCCGGACCTTTTCCAGTCTCATATTGCCCACATTGGAAGCAATATCGACGGTGTCCGCAGTCAGATCGCGCACTTCCACATGGGCGGTTCCGGACGTAATGCGCACCGTTCCCAATTTCGTCCCTGCGGGGTAGGTAATTTCCAGCGCCCCCCGCGTCTCCTCGGAACTGATGCTGAGACCGAACAGGGAAAGTTTGTAATACTGCCTGTCGCCGGTTATCTTCAATGTGCCGTCCCGCACCTCCGCCTTCATGTTGCCGTACGCCTCAACTTGTTCGCCCTTGACCGCGAATGTCTTTCCTTCTTTGAGAACGAGACTTTCTATGTTCAGGGAGTTGATTTCAATGTTTTGAAATCCGTCGAATGTCTTGTCGATGGAACTCTTATCCGCCGTGTTTATGATTTTGACGCCTTCGTCGGTCAGGGCGAGGGTCTGCTTGCCGCCCATGGAAAATCCAATCGCGGCCAACACGAGTCCCACGATCACCGCACAAACGCTGATCAGTGTGACTCTTTTCATCTTTTTACTCATCTTTCTTACCTTTCCGTTGATTCTTTTCCCTTTCGATCCGATCATCGTTCCGCCCGGATCCGGACGCCGCAATCGGGGCCTCCGATCCGTCGCGCGCGTCCGCCATCCCGTTTCCGCGCCCATTCTTTTTCCGGGTTGCGTCGGTTCTGACCGTTCGCCCGTACCGTATCCTGTTGAAGCGCCGCGCGATGCCCTGCAATGTACCTTTCAGGAGCTTGTATACCGCAATGTTCGTCATCAGACCGAGCGCGGCCGACGCCAAACCCATTCCAACATAGAAGATCGCCGACGGAAGCCCGTCCGGCACGATCAGAAAACCGCAGACAATGCTCCCCAACCCGAACGCGCACAGAGCGATCGCGACGGCGAAGAAACTGACAAACACGACCAGCACCGAGACGAGGAGCGTGAATACGAGCACACATCCGGAGACCGCGACGGGCAAGCCGATGGGTATGGCAAATATGCCCAAAACAGCAAACCATACCGCCGATATTCCCCCTCTCATCTTCACTTCGCCGCTGTCCAATGCATGCATGGCGATATCCGCCTTGATGCCGGCGGCGATTTGCGCCGGAGAGCCCAAGCGTTCCATTACCGCCGCTTCGTTCTCCGGACCGGCCTCGTCAAAGTATTCCCGGTAATAGGCGACCGCATCCCTGCGTTCCTCCTCCGGAATCTTTCCCAACAACTTTTCCAACTGCTTTATATATTCTTTACTGTTCATTGGACCCACCTCCTTCAAGAAGCCTGTCCACTCTGGTTTTGTGTTCGGTCCACGCGTCGCGATACTCGCTCGCTTTGCGGAGACCTTTTTCCGTAATCGCGTAATATCGCCTGTTTCTCCCCTGATGGGGACGATCATAGGTCGACAAAAGCGCATCCTTTTGCAATCTTCTCAATACGGGATAGAGCGTCGATTCGGAAATCTCCAATGTATCCCGCAACGTTTGCGTCAACACGTATCCATAAGCGTCTTGCTTCCGAAGCGTCGATAACACACACGCGTCAAGAAGCGTTGCTCCCACTTGAAATATCACTTTTCCCCTCCGTTTCCGGCCGTCATGACAGCTTCGTCCGCCGCACAATCCCGGGAAGCTTCCCGGTCCCCCTTGCCGCGCATATTTGCGCGTCGTTCACGCAGCGCACGGTTTCCTTTCTGCGTCTATGACATACCTTTTCTAATACTATATATTATATAATATTATTTGTCAACACAATTCCGGGTTTTTCATCGGTTTTGAATCGGTTTTGAATCGGATGCAGACCGGTGGCAGACCGTTCGCCAAGCCGTTTCCATGAAAGAAAGCGGGCGGGTTCTGTACGCCGCACGAGGTCTCGCTGCCGATGTCGGAGATCGTCGCCGACCATGCGGAAGAGATGGGGAAATCAAAATTCATGGAATGGAAAGACCGTCTTTGATACAATTGGATGATTCATTTTAAAGCGCGCAAAGCCCGCGCCGGCGGATGGTGATCCTGTTTCTGCGGCGGATACCTGTTTCGCAAAAATTTTATCGAAGGCCAACCGGGCTTATCTGTATTCTTCCATCTTCTCTATGATTCCCCGGTCGTATTCGGGGAATCCGTGTGTCCCCACAGGCGACCGTCCTCGTCCCACAGATCGTGCCAGTCTTTCGCGCCTTCCCAGAGAAAGACCTGCCCTTTTACCAAGCGGTTGTTCCGCTCCAGCGTCGCGACGACCGACATTTCTTCCTCCGTGAGCGGATCCTGCGTCATGGCTTTCAGATTGCCGGCATACTCCGCTTCGTGAATCGAAAACGGGATCGGAATCTGCCCTCTTTGTCTCGCCCATTTCAGCGCGACGATGGCCGGGTGGACGCCGTGCGCGGCGGCGATTTGTTTCATCTCCGGCATTTGCAGATCCGCCACGTCGTCCGGAAACATATCGCGCTCCGGACGCTGCGGCGAGCCGAGCGGCATAAAGCCGATGGGTTGTATCCCGTGTGCGACCAAGTAGTCGAAAAGTTCCCTTTGTTGGAAACAGGGGTGCAGTTCCATTTCGCAGGCGACAGGCGCAATCCTCATCAGGGGCAGCGTCGCTTCCAACTTCGGTACCGTCATATTGGAAACGCCGATGTTTCGTATCAATCCCTTTTCAAGCAGGGCTTCGCACTGCCTGTACGTGCGGAGGAATTCCTCCACGCTGAAAGGCTTGGAAGCGGGATTGCGGGCGTCCGCGTCGCAACCCGGTTCGTGATAATTCGGAAACGGCCAATGGATGAAGAACAGATCCGCATAATCGCAACACAGGTCTTCGACGCTCTTCTTGCAGGACTCCTCCACGCGCTCATGCATGTCATTCCAGACTTTTGTCATAATGAACAAATCTTCCCGCTTTACCGTGCCTTCATCGAAAGCGTCCCGAAACACCCTGCCGATTTGATCTTCGTTCCCATAACAGGCGGCGCAATCAAACAATCTGTAGCCGCAGCGTATTGCGCCCGCAACCGCAGCCGACACCTGCTCCGGCGCGAACCGATCGGAGCCGAATGTTCCCATACCCACACAGGGCAGTTCCTCTCCCGTGCGCAGACGCACTTTCGGCACCGATGCCGGATTCACAAATTCCATCATTCTCTTTCTCCTTCCAAAATGCTGCTGTTGTGAATTTGCGCTTTGTTTTGCGAAATTCGTTCCGTTTGGCACCGGCGTCTCCCCGTGCGTGACTGCCCGGCGGTTGGCGGATCACGCCACATACGCACGGTACGCAAGCCTTGCGCAATAACTGCAGGATGATTCATCCATACGACGCGAATTCATAATCCGCAATGCAATCCTTTACCCGGTCTTTCAGCAACGCGACGGCCTCATTCTTCAAAAGGCCCTGCCGAATTTTTCGATACTGATTTGGCAGATGCCGGCTGATCATGCCCATGGGGAGCGTCAGATCCCCCAGATTTTTCAGCATCCTTTTGAGCGCACGGTTTACCTGCTCCTCCGGCATGTAATATCGGCAGCGATCCAAATAACTGTAGATGAGCGCGGCGTCCAGCGCGCGATCGGTCAGGGCATGGCGATAATGCGATCTCCAATTGCCGGGGTTGTCCGCCATGGCTCTTTTCAACGCATCCGGGAAGTCGGACGCACGGTCGCCCAAAAGCTCTTTCTCCATATCGGACAGAGCCAGCAAAGCCTCGCGGAGTCCGAACGTGAGCGCGGGTCCCACTTTCAGGATTGCAATGCCGTCCTCCACCATTTTGCGCAGGTTCTCCCTCATTTGATAGTCGGTCGAATGCCCTTCAAACACCAAACGCGGATATTGCCTCAGTTTGTCGGTCAAGGGCCTGGCTTTCTCCCGGTCATAGTCGAACACGAAATCGTCCCCGAATTCCACCCCGGGTTGCACCACCACGCCGACGAC